>JAEEXW010000147.1 GCA_016287995.1 Bacteroidales bacterium | reverse complement strand
AACAAATGTCTGCCGACGAAGATTACCTCGTTTTGAGCAATGACGGAAAAATGTCAGGACCGTTCAACGGTACTTGGGAATTTGACGAGGCGACGAAATTTTTGAAACTCACCTCTTCTGACGGCAAGTTTGAAGGTTCGGGAAACAATCTTGGTTCGGTGATAGTTTGCGTTGAAAGAGAGCGCGATTGGGAGAAAAACGTGGAATCAACCTTGGTCTTTGCAGGTTTCCACAAACTCCACACCAACACTTTCTGGGGTAAAAAAGTTGAATAAGACATATATCATACACACTCCTTTTTTGTTTTTATTTTTATTTATTTGACAGCGGTTTCGGGAATACACCTTCCCAGAACCGCTTTTTTTATTTGAAAAATCAAAATAATCTATTAAATTTGCGACTTTAAAATTATTCTTTTTATGGCGACGGCACAATCACAATCGGCAAAGAAATTTTCTAAGTTTTGGCTCAGTAAAGGCGACGAGAAACAAGATACACAACGTTTTTGGATTCAACTTTTGGGCGAAGTACTTGGAATACAAGCCCCTACATCTTACATTGAATTTGAAAAGCGCGTAAAACTTGCGCATACGTCGTATATTGATGTCTTTATTCCTAAGACAAAGGTACTTATAGAACAAAAAAGTTCGGATGTTGACATTCACAAAGAATATCAACAGTCTGACGGGAAACTACTTACACCGTTTCAACAAGCAAAGCGTTATGCCGATGAAATGAAAAATTCTGAACGTCCCCGTTGGATTGTGGTCTGCAATTTTCAAGAGTTTTTAGTTTACGACTTGGAATTTCCGCACGATGAACCTCAACAAATTTTCTTAAAAGATTTTGAAAAGGAAATTTACCGTCTTCAATTTTTAGTTGACGAAAACACAACGCGCCTTACACGTGAAGAAGAAATTTCGTTGCAGGCGGGCAAACTTGTCGGAAAACTTTATGACGCGTTTTTGAAAGAGTATATTAATCCCGATGCAAATAGTTTGTTATCGCTTAACATATTGTGCGTCAGAATTGTATTTTGTTTTTACGCCGAAAAAGCGGGATTATTTGACAAACGCACAAGTTTTGAGGATTATATAAAATCATTTTCACCGGAAAATTTGCGTGACGGTTTGATAAAACTTTTCAAAGCGTTGAATACCAAGATGGAAGACCGCAGCAAGTACGACGTTAAGTTAGAGCCGTTCCCATACGCCGATGGCGGGTTATTTATGGCAGAAGATATTGAAATTCCAAATTTTACGAAAGAAATTGTTGACGTTTTAATTAATCATTGCGCTGTTTTTGATTGGAGCGAAATTTCGCCGACAATTTTTGGCGCAGTATTTGAATCAACGTTAAATCCCGAAACACGTCGTTACGGAGGTATGCACTATACTTCTATCGAAAATATTCATAAAGTGATTAATCCTCTTTTTATGAATGAATTGGAAGAAGAGTATAACAGCATAATCAGCGAACGATCTTCCGTTAATGTTAAAAAGCAAAAATTATTTGCTTTTCAAAATAAATTATCTCGCCTAAAATTTCTTGACCCTGCTTGCGGTAGTGGTAACTTTTTAACGGAAACTTATTTATGTCTTCGCCGTTTGGAAAACAAAATTATCGCATTCCTCAATGATGGCGAAAAAACGATAGGCTACAATGAATTTATAATGGTGAAAATCAATCAGTTTTATGGAATTGAAATTAATGATTTCGCCGTAACTGTCGCCAAAACTGCGCTTTGGATTGCCGAAAGCCAAATGACATTAGAAACAGAAAAGATACTCGGACAGGACATTGATTTTCTGCCGTTGAAAAGCAATTCCAATATTATTGAGGGCAATGCGCTGCGTATTGATTGGAAGACGTTGAAACCCGATGATTCAAGTGTCTATTCAATGCCTAACACATTGTTTTTCGGCTTTATGAGCGATACCACGCCCGTAAAACAATATGACTATATTATCAGCAATCCGCCATACGTTGGCGCAATGAGGTCGAAGGGCGGACAAAGGGATGACATAAGTTATGTTTTCCCTGAATGTGAAAAACCTGGACAGATTGACTATGTGTGCGGTTGGTTTGTGAAAGCCGCCCATTTAATCAAGGGGAAAAATACCCGCTGTGCCTTTGTAGCAACCAATTCGATATGTCAAGGACAACAAGTCGGACTGTTTTGGAAACCGATGTTTCAAAATTTTGATACAAAGATAGATTTTGCTTACCATACATTCCGTTGGGAAAGCGAATCATCGCAAATGGCTAAGGTTCACTGTGTTATTGTCGGTTTTTCAAACAAAAAAATCGACACACAAAAAGTAATATTCAGTAATGACGGGCAATCACAAAAAGTAGAACACATAAACGGCTACTTGATGGCAGCATCTGACATATTTATTACAGGGCGCAACGCTCAGATTTCCAATATGCCACCTATGCATATGGGCGTTATGGCGAGGGACGGTGGAAACCTGATTATGGACGAAAGCGAATATCAGGATTACATTTTAAAAGAGCCCCAAGGCAAACCGTTTATTCGTAAATATATGATGGGCAACGAGTTTATCAACAACATCCCGCGTTATTGCTTTTGGCTGACAGACATAACACCCAAACAAATAAAAAAATGTCCGCTTTTGATGAAACGCATAGATAAAGTCAGGGAAGCGAGGCTTGCAAGTCCAGCGGTTGAGACTCAAAAACTTGCTGAAACACCGCACTTGTTTGCCCAACTTGCACAGCAAAAAACAGATTTCATTGCGTTTCCGAAAGTAAGTTCAGAACGGAGACTTTATATACCAATAGATTTTCTCGACAAGAATACTATCGTTGGCGACAAGGTGTATGTAGTAGAAAACGTTGGTTTATTCCATTTTGGGATTCTGACATCAAGTATCCATAATGCGTGGATGAGGGCTGTCGGTGGCAGATTGAAAAGCGATTATAGTTATTCTAACACAATTGTCTATAACAATTTCGTTTGGCCTAATCCAACAGACAAGCAAAAAGCCAAAATCGAAAAGGCAGCGCAGAAAATCCTTGACACCCGCGCCAAATTCATCGACAATTCGTTGGCAGATTTGTACGACCCTCTGCTAATGCCGTCAGACCTTCGCAAAGCACACCGCGACAACGACATAGCCGTCTTGGAGGCTTACGGTTTTGACAAAAAAATCACTGAGGACGAAATTGTCGCAAAACTTTTTGAACTATATCTGGAACTAACGAAAAAATAATCCGTTATGTTAAAACGATTAGAGTTTTACGCCAAAAGTAAAAAAACACTTCGGCATAGTTTTAGGCAAAGATTGAAGCACATAAGGAAAAAGTAAAAAAACAATAAGTGTTTTTCTCAAAAAAATATTAATTTTGCAGTAAAAAAAAATTATAAAAAACATGATAACATTTCTTACTGCAATTGGTCTGCTAATTTTGGGCTATGTTTTTTACGGAAAATTTTCCGAAAAAGTTTTTACCCCCGACCCTTCAAAAAAAACTCCTGCATACGCTATGCAGGACGGCGTGGATTATATTCCGCTGCCGACATGGAAAATCTTTATGATTCAGTTTCTTAACATTGCCGGGTTAGGCCCGATTTTCGGTGCGATACTCGGAGCGCAATTTGGCACGGCGGCATACATTTGGATTGTTGTCGGCTGTATTTTTATCGGTGCTTTTCATGACTTTTTTTCGGGCATGATTTCCGTCCGTGAAGGCGGTGCTAACCTTCCCGAAATCATCGGAAAATATCTCGGAGATACCACAAAACAAGTAATGAGAATTTTTACGGTGGTACTTTTGGTGCTTGTAGGAGTGGTTTTTGTGAGTCAACCCGCAGGAATCCTCGACAAAATTACGCCCGACTACATGAACAACACATTTTGGATTATAGTCATTTTTGCGTATTACTTAATCGCTACACTTCTGCCGATTGACAAAGTTATCGGAAAGGTCTATCCAGTGTTTGCTTTCTCGCTGATTTTCATGGCGGTAGGCGTTTTATTCATGATTCTTTGGCAAGGTATTGAACTTCCTGAAATCACTGACGGAATTTCAAATTCTCACCCCCATAAAGACACAACACCGATATTCCCGATAATGTGCATAACGATTGCCTGCGGTGCAATTTCAGGATTTCATGCGACACAAAGCCCGCTGATGGCCCGCTGTCTTAAAAATGAAAAACTCGGACGTCCTGTTTTTTACGGCGCAATGATTCTTGAAGGCATTATCGCAATGATTTGGGCGGCTGCGGCAATTTGGTTTTACAAAGAAAAAGGTTACGGCGAATCGCAAGCCTCAATCGTCTATTTTATAACAGAGACTTGGATGGGCAAAATCGGCAGCATTTTAGCAATGCTCGGTGTTGTTTTTGCACCGATAACAAGTGGCGACACGGCTCTTAGAAGCGCAAGACTTATCGTTGCCGACTTTTTCAAAATCGATCAAACAAACATCTCAAAACGTCTGATGGTCAGCATTCCGATTTTCGCTGTAACGGCTTTGATTATCGTTTATAGTCTTAGCGACGCGGCTGGTTTCAATATTATTTGGCGATATTTCGGCTGGTCAAATCAGGCGTTGAGCGTATTCACGCTTTGGACAATAACTGTTTATATGGTCTTGAACAAAAAGCCGTGGATTATGGCATTTTTACCGGCCGTTTATATGACACTTGTTTGCTCAACGTATCTTTTTATCGCGCCTGAATGTTTTGCACTCAATCAGACATTAAGTTATTGTTTGGGCGGAATTTGCGCTGCGATAAGCGTAGTTTTGTTTTTCAAATGGAAAGGGGGACAATTGAAAATTGACAATTGACAATTGACAATTATTAGAACGAAAAAAGTTGAAAGTTGATTTTTTCATTCAACTTTCAACTTTCAATTTTAAATTTTCAACTTTCAACTCCTTATACCGTATGGAGTAAAAATTCGTCTAAGTCGATGTTTACTAAATCGTAAGGAGCTATTTGCGGCAACGTATAACAGCCGGGTTGTTGTTTTACAACAGCACGTGCGCATGAAGCCAAAACCTGACCCGTTAAAGCGGGATTGTTGATTTGCATCGTGAACTGAAATCTCTGGTTTTGTGTTTCGCCGCTGACACCTTTGCGCTCCAAAAGAACGCCGTGTCCCATGTCACGAAGGTCGTTAACGCACGAAACCTCATGAACATGTGTATCATCATGACAGAAATATGAATCGGTTTTGATTGCGTTTTCTACGGTTTTGAAATCAGCACCGTCTTCCAACTGAACATAAACGTCTCTTCTATGAACGCCCGTTCCGAGCGGAATTGTCATCGAAAGCGCATCTTTAACGCCTTGTTTGCTGCGGGCAACTACCGAGTGTCCCATGCTCATACCCGGTCCAAAATTGGTATAAGTCAAGCCTTTTGGAGCCATTGCAAGGAGAAGTGTCCTAATTAACGAGTCTGTACCCGGATCCCAACCTGCCGAAATAATTGCTTTTGCGCCAGATTTTTTGCACTCAGCGTCAAGCGATTTGTAAAGGTCAAGAATGTCTTTGCCGTGAATATCAAAACTGTCAACGGTAGAAATGCCTTTTTCTACGAGAGCTTTTGCTGTAACGGGTATTTCACGCGAAGGAACAGCAAGAATTGCTACGTCAACTTTGCCAAGTTCGTTGATGTCGGCAACTACTTTTACGCCTTCGAGTTCGGGCGATTTTTTGCCTACGGATTCTTTTCTGCGGACAACGCCGACAAGTTCCATATCGGAAGCGGCTTTAACTGCCTGCAAAGAATACTTTCCGATATTGCCGTAACCCACTACGGCAACTTTTATTTTATCCATTTTTATGTAATATTTATGATTTAAAAAATTATTATCTCCAACCTAAGTCTATCCAGCCGTTTTTCTCAAAACTGAGACCTTTTGCGTAACTTTCACCAGAGGATTCCGAATAAGTCTTTAACTGTTTAAAATTCTCAGAATCAACAGCATACCATGTAATTTTGTCGTCGTTTTTGATACGAAAAGTCCATGTAAAAGCGTTTCCCATAACAGTAACCTCTTCTTCCAAAAGATCAATGGGCGGAATTTCAACTTTCAAAATCTTGTAGTCAGGCAGCGCAATCACGTAAAGACAGTTTTTTGTGTCAAAAAACAAGCCCAAACTATGTTGACCGTTGAACTCCGTTACAAGACAATGCACGGGTGTAATGCCCAAAGGCAAAGCGATTCTTTTAACATACGGCTTGCCTTTAACCATTCTCAAATTAAAGAGCCGTCCTTTGGAATCAACAATCAAAAAACCGTTGTCATATTTCTTTTTGACGGTTGGATTTCCGGCAACCTCCACTGCGGGAAAAGCAAATTCCGCTCTATTCAAAGCCGCCGTAAATTCCCTTGATTTATCTTCATTGATTTTGTTGTCGTCTTTATTGATAAATTCGATTTTGGAGTCCGTAATTCTGAAAACATCGGGCGGCATTTCCAAATCAACCCTTTCCGAAGCACTTTCCAACATTTGATAAAGCGGAATTGACGGTCCGAAAATAGCCTCCGGTTTTATCCTGAAAGAAATATTTTCGTCAGTTAAGAATTTGAGACTTACGGGTTTTGAAAGAATTGTATCGGGCAATCTGTTTTCCGAGGCGAGTTGTTTTGCAAAATACTCTGGCAAAAGGCTGTCGTATTCTTTGCGGGTGAGTTTTTCGCCGGTTGTCAAAGCCCATGACGCATTGTTGTCAACAGACCTTCTGATTGTAAAGTCCCCAGCAACCGAACTATACAACACAAAAGGCGTGGTCTGCTGTTTTGCAGACAAAAAGTTCCAAATATACGGCAACTGCCAAAGACATACCACCGCAATCAAAAACCAAAGAAATATTTTTGCCGTTTTAACCATTTTAATCCTGTTTTCCCTCCTTGAAATCATTAAGTGAAATAACCGACAAAACCGCCGTCATAAATGTCAAAGCCACAAAAATAAGAATTGCAGGCGTATATGCGCCGGGCGTTACGGTTATAAAAAACATTTTAATTATAAAAACGGACAG
>JAEEXW010000146.1 GCA_016287995.1 Bacteroidales bacterium | reverse complement strand
AGTATGCTGATTGACCGCTTGAAGTTAGCATAGCCACGCTACCGCCTTCTAATGCGGCGATTTTTGCGGCAACAAAATCATTTGTGGGGTTTTGAAGACGGGTGTAAAAATATCCCGATGCTTGAAGGTCAAAGAGTTTTCCCATATCCTCAGACGTGTCGTATTTGAACGTAGTTGACTGAATGATAGGAATTTGACGCGGTTCTCCGTTGCCCGGACGGTAACCTGCCTGAACACATTTTGTGTTAATTTTGTAATTATTCATATTTTTTTATTAAAAAATTTGTTTGCAAAGTTAAGAAAAAATTGCTTTTTCTTTTAATTCTAAATATTTTCTTGAAAAATACGGCTGAATTGCCGCTTCACGGTAGTCAAAACCGTATGCACGTCTTGTAACTGCGATAATCGGCGGGGCTTGAATCCTTTTTGCAACGCCCATACCTTTGAAAAGTTTGTACCACCGTTCCAAATCCGAAATAAAACTTTTTGCGTCAGGAAAGTTTGTTTTTATCAACTCTTCCGTGAGTTCGGTTTTTTCGCCGTGATTGAGATATGCTGCCAAATCGCCGTCCAAATAATGTTGCAAAATATCGGCAAGCGGGGCTCTATTCCACCACTGCTGCAACGCTTCCAAAAGTCTGTCGTGGTAAGGATAAATGAGCGGGTCTCCGAGACCTTTGTCAACGGCTTGATTATCCGAGAGTTCTGCTGACGGTTTTAATGTCAGGACTTCATTCGGTACGATTTCTTTTTCTCTGTTGATATAGCGGCAAAGGTCGTAAACCGTATGTTTCCAAAGGTCGCCGAGGGCAGCAAGAAAACCCGCAACATCGCCGTACAAAGTTGCATAACCGACGGTTGTTTCGGTTTTGTTGCCGTTGTTTGTGAAAACTGCGCCCCATGCGCTGGCTATCGCCGCCAAAATTCTCGAACCTCTGTCCCGCGCCTGAACGTTCTCCATGTTGAAAGACGAAAGGTTGATTTCGATGTTTTCGCCTTTGGAGTTGGTTGGTTTTAAGCCGTCAATCTGACGTTTGGTGAGTGCCGCGCTTTCCGAAACGGGAACCGAAGTGTACCAGCAGCCGAGATTTGCGGCAAGTTTTTGAGCGATTCCGATTGTGGTTTGCGAGTTGAATTTTGTCGGCATGTTTACCAAAAGCAGATTTTCCTTTCCGATTGCCTCGGCGTAGAGCGCGGCTGCAAGTGTTGAGTCAACGCCGCCCGAAGCACCGATAACGACTTTCTTCAATCCGCTCTGTTTCATATAGTTACGTATGCCGTAAATCAGCGTTTTGTGAATGTCTTCGATTTCTGCCGTTTCTTTATATTTTAACGGGCTAACGGAGAAAAGTTCGCCGTCAACAAACTGAAAATCAACGTCTTCTTCCTCGTACATTTTAGAGTGTGCGATAAGTTCGCCTTTGGAGTTCCAAGCCGCCGAACTGCCGTCAAACCAGAAAACTGTCTTGCCGTTGTTTTGAAGTCCGAGTCCGTTGACATAGATGACGGGCTTGTTAAGATTTTTTGCGTGATTGGCAAAATGACGGTTGCGGCTGCGGTTTTTGCCGGCTGTAAAAGGCGAATAACTGATGTTAATCAGTATTTCCGCGCCCGCTTTGCTCAAAATGTCAAACGGTTTGTAATAGTAGTCGTCGTCCCAACCGTCTTCGCAGATTGTTACGCCGAACTTTGCACCGCAGATTTCTTGCAGCGGAAACATTTTTGCGTCTTCCGTTATGTTTGAAGCCCTTGCGGTTGCGGTAAGATTGTCGAAAAAATGTCGCGGCTCTTCAAACTCGCGGTAATTGGGCAGGAGTGTTTTTACGCGGTATTCAGTTTTGCCGTTTGTGGCGATTAAGGCGACATTCATTTTTGCCTTGCGGCCGTCATAACCGTTGTGAGGAGAGCCGTAAACGCTTTCAAAAAACGCTACCGTGCCGAATATCAGCGAAAAATTTTCGTCAGCCTCTTTTGCGAGTTCAGAGGAGAAAAATTCGCAGTCCTCGATAAAATCGTTTTCTTCCCATCTGTCGCCAATCATGTAGCCGGGTATGGACATTTCAGGAAGAAGAAGAAGGTTAACTCCGTCTTTTTTAGCGCGTTTAGCCGCCGAAAGACAGGTTTCATAGTTTTTTGCCGGATTTCCCGGAATAATAGTTAGTTGAGAATATCTTATTTTCATTTTATGTAATTTTTAGCAGTTAATTTTTATTTTTTTAAGTTCTTTGTCGGAAATCATTTTAACAAATTCTTGATAAGTTTTTATAACTTTTTCGTTTTCGGCGGTTGTTTTCGGCGGGTTTTTGAATATGCTGTAAAGACGATTGAAGACGTTGAAACGCAAACTTGACAGCAAGTTTTTTTCAATCCAATATTCAAAATTTGCGTGCGGAATTTTTTCTGCCGCTTTTCTTAATTTTAGATATAGCGGCAGACCATCAAGCGTATCGTGCCAAATGTCGCAAAAAACATAATCGAAAGAATTGTTTTTGAGGTTTTCCAAAAAAGAGAAAGCATCGTCGTTGATAATCGTAATTTTTTCTTTTTCAGGAAATTGCGGCAAAATTTCCGACGAAAACAATTCTATTATGTCGGCATTTTTTTCCACTATCGTAACCTTTTTTACGCTTTTTTTCATTGAGGCTAAAAATGCAAAATATCCCAAGCCGAGTCCGAAAGTAAGAACGTTTCCATGAGCATTTTCTATCGGAAGTTGCATCGTAAAAATTTCGTTTGGTTTTACCGCCATCCATTCTCTGCCGTCTTGAAAAACCGCCGGAAAAGAAAATTTGTCCCTAAAAAATCCGATTTGCGGATATTCGCGAAAGTCTGAGGTCAAAACCGTTTCGTCACAAACAAACGCTTCGCAAGGCTCGTATGAGGAGAATTTCAATTCCCAATTTTTGAAAGTTTTGAGAGGAAATTTTATCGTTTTCAGATACAAATCGTCCTCAAAATCCTGAGGTTGAAGTTCCTTGACGGCGGGCATGAAATAATCGTTGAAAAGAAGTTTATGTACTTGGTTTTCATAGATTTCCAAGCCGCACGCCGAGGCAAGCAGCATTGTATAAGCCGTTGCAAAAGGCATGTCGTAACCATCAGAAATTTCTTCGGTCATTGCTTTGGTGATTAATTTTTCTTTTGTGTTTAAAAAATCTGCCAAAACATCAAGCACTACGGCGTTGTTTTGAATCGTAATGTTAAGCGTTTCAATACGTTTTGAGTCAAAATCGTTTAGAAGAATTTTCATTTTAGATAACGTTAAATTGTTTTAAAGCCAAAAGAATGCCGTCATTGTCAACGCTTGAAGTTACAAAATCCGCGTGATCTTGAACCTCTGGCATTGCGTTGCCCATTGCGACACCGATACCGGCCTGTTTGATTATCGGGACATCA
The DNA here is from genome assembly GCA_016287995.1 of Bacteroidales bacterium. Lineage (GTDB taxonomy): Bacteria > Bacteroidota > Bacteroidia > Bacteroidales > UBA3824 > UBA3824. The sequence goes on along the minus strand of JAEEXW010000146.1, from coordinate 3,635 downwards.
TTGCCGCCGTCGCCGAAAGCCATTGTTTCGCTGACAGAAATACCGAGATGATTTGCAACTGACAACAATCCTTTGCCTTTGTCGGCATAGACAGAGGTAATGTCAACAAATTCACTTGACCAGCGTCCCGCAACACAAGTTTTTATCTTCGGCATAAAAATCTTTTCGTGCCGGGCGTCAAAAAACGATGTTACTTGCATAATGTCTTGTTTTACAATATCTTCCACGGGTATCCTGTTGACGTCAACGGGGATATGCAGCCCTACGTTAAATACTTTTTCAACTACGGGTTTGTGGTTGAAAACAGCAAAATCGTTTCTGCTCATCAAAATTGCAGGATAATCATACTCTTGAGAGTCTAAGAGAAGTTTTTCAACGTCTTCCTGACTGATATGGTGTTTTTCAACAATTTCATCAGAGGCTTCCACTAATGCGCCGTTGTTGGTAATGTAGCCGTCAACGAGCGGTCTGATAACGTCAAGATTTGAGGTCAAAAACGCCTTAGGTCGTCCCGTTGAAATAAAAATTTTTACGCCTTTGGCTTTTGCCGCTTTTATTGCTTGAAGAGCCGAGGCGGGAATTTCGTGCGTAGAAAAACTCACAAGTGTTCCGTCAATGTCAAAAAAAAGTGCTTTAATCATAAAAAAAAACTTTTTGCAAAGGAAATTATTTTTTTTCTTATTGACAAAAAAAATTACCTTTGCCCCCGTAATTTATTAACCAAATATTTTTTTTAACAATGAACACACACTTTTTAAAAACAGCCGGCGCGGTTTTGTCTTTATGCGCTGTTGCTGCCTGCTCGCAGCCGAAAGAGCAGCCGACTTTTCAAATTAACGGTACTGTTTCCGAAGAAATCTCCGACACGGCTTATTACGTCTACATCGGCGACACCGCTTTTAACATTGACACAAAAGCCGCTCCCGTTGATACCATTATCGTAAAAGACAAAAAATTTTCGTATTCTTCCACCGTCAAAGAGCCGAGACTTATATATTTACAGGCTATTTTCAAAAGCGGCGAAGTTTGCGGCGCGTATGTGGATTTTGTTTTGGTGCCGGGCGAGACCGCAAATCTCAAAGTTTGCAACGGTTATTTTGAACTTGACGGAACGCCGTTTTATCAGCAGTGGCATACACTTGATACGATGAGTCAGAATTTTCAGAAAAAATTTTCCGCAAAAGCCGACAGTCTGAGGGCATTGCCTGAACTTTCTCAGGAGACGGTAAATGCGTTTAACGAGGAATACAGTCTTTCTCTTGACAAAATGCGGAGTTATGTCATAGAACATAAAAACGAGGAAGGGACTTTGTTTTATTCAACTATGGTAGGCATGATTCCTGTCAGCCAACTTATTCCCGGCATGAAGGACGAGGTTCGTAACGGTAAGTTTAAGTCATTTATTGACATGACATTAGCAAAAGAGGAGGCGGCAAAAAAAGCGGAGGAACAGGCTGCTGAGGCACTTGCAAAAACTTCCGAAGGCGCGATGTTTGTTGACTTTTCGGCAGAATATGACGGTAAAACCCAAAAACTTTCCGATTATGTCGGCAAAGGCAAATATGTTTTGGTTGATTTTTGGGCTTCATGGTGCGGACCTTGCAGAAGAGAGATTCCGAACTTAATTGATGTTTACAACAAATACAAAGGCAGCAAGTTTGAGGTTATCGGCGTTGCCACATGGGACGAACCCGATGACACAAAAGCGGCAATCGCCGAACTCAACATTCCTTATCCGCAGATTATGAATGCTCAGGAGGCCGGCTCTGCTGCTTACGGAATCAGGGGCATTCCAGAGATTATTCTTTTTGCCCCTGACGGAAAAATCGTAAAACGCGGCTTGCGCGGCAGTGATATTGAAATTGAAGTAAAAAAATGTTTAGGGAAGTAGCAATTTTTTTGCTGTTGCCATATCGATGCGTTTGTTGCCTTGAACGGCGATGACAAAAGCATCCGGAATTTTTTTACGGATTTCGTTTTGAAGATTGGTTATCTCCTTCAAACTTTTACTTTTGCCGACGGTGTATTTATAAACGCCGTCGGTTTTTGTTTCTTCTATGTTTTGAATCCCTTTGAAACTTTTGTCGTCAAGGGAAATTTTTACGGTGGAAGATTTCAATTGCACCTTATAATATATGTCATCGGTTTTTGTTGCGGCGGGCGTTGTTGTAACGGGTTGCGTTGCAGGCGGCGTAACGGGTTGTGTAACGTTTTTTTCAGTCGGCGTTTTGCCCTGAGGAGGATTTGTGGAACTATACGCTTTGAAATTTTTGTCGTATTTATAGCCGTAACTTTTTATGGCCCGGTAAATGGCTGAGGCATAAATTTTTTGTCCTTCTTCGGTTTTTAAAAAGTTTTCTTCTTTGGGCGTGCTGATAAAACTGCACTCTACCAAAACAGCCGGCATTTGAGCACGCCAAAGTACGGCAAAGTTAGCCTCTTTGACATCTTTTTCTTTTGCTCTTTTGCCAAATTCTTTCTGAATAAAGCCTGCAAAAGTTGTACTTTGCTCTTTATGAGCCTTTTGAAGACTTTGCAAAGCGATTTTGTCAGCGGGGTCTATGCTGTCAACTGAAAATGCGCCGCCGTTTTCTTGATATTCGAGCGCGATGTTGAGATTGTCAGTTTCTTTACCTCTTCCGACAACGTATGTTGAGGCTCCGTAAGCCTTTTTGTTGTTGCAAGAATTTATGTGAATGGAGATAAAAAGATCGGGTTTCGCATTGTTTGCGATTACGGTTCTATCCATCAACGTTACAAAAATATCGGTTTTTCTCGTGTAGACAACTTCCACGTCAGGAATGTATTCGTTGATGTAATTTCCTAATTTTAAAGCGATTGCAAGACAGATGTCTTTTTCTTTTGATGATTTTCCCAATGCTCCGGGGTCTTTGCCACCGTGTCCGGGGTCTATGCAGATTTTTTTCAAATGATATTCTCCGTCGTCTTGGGCGGAGGTTTTTTCCGTTATGACGGATAGCACTAAAAACAGTAATACAACCTTTAATAAATAATATTTTTTCATTTATATATTTTTTTTTAATTTTGCACTTTGGTTTTTAACACTGCAAAGTTAAAGCCATTAACAACAAAAAACGGCAATTTTCGTGCAAAAAATTTTTATTATACTAATATTGCTGGCTTTTAACGTCAGTCTTTCGGCTCAGGAGATTACTACGGACACTTTGCCAAAAGTATCCGACAGCCTGAACATGGGTACGGATACTTCACAGGTTTCCGTTGATTCATTGGAACTTAAAAGACCAAAATCCGTCGTTGATTTTCCGATAGAATATAAATGCGACGATTCTATGTTGATTTCTTTTGACGACAAACGTGTTTTTCTTTACGGAAAGGCAAACGTCAAAACAACCGGCATGGAACTCTCCTCAGAGTATATGAAAATGGAGATGGAAAGCAATTCCATTTATGCCGAAGGGCGTATGGATTCGTCAAGTAACGAAATTATCGGCACGCCAGTTTTCAAAGACGGCAAAGACGAGTTTGAGGCAAAAACCATCAAATACAATTTCAAGACAAAAGAGGGAATTGTAAGCGACGTGGTAACCGAGCAGCAGAGCGGCTACCTTTTCGGCGAACTTACCAAAATGCACGCCAACAGGGAGATACACCTC
>JAEEXW010000145.1 GCA_016287995.1 Bacteroidales bacterium | reverse complement strand
TTGCGTCTGCACGGTGATAACAGGTACTTCCTGTTGAGGCTGCACGGTGTCAAAGCCAGTTGTTTTTGACAAAGCGGTTGCAACCTCAGGTACATCTTTTGCCTTTGCCCAATCCACCATGCCTTGTGTCCAAACATCGGTTCCAGGAGTGATTTTTGTAACTAACTCCTCCAAACTGACCGGACCTTTCTGAGTATTACCCTCGAAATAAAAGTATTGATTCATGTCGTATCTCTTTTAGTAAAGTATCGGTAAAATTTTCGGCTCTTGCAACAACAACTCTTTGTTTTCCTTTTTGATGTCATCGATAGCCTTTTCAATTGATTTTAAGCAACATACGTCAGTTTCAATAGAAAAGTCTGCCGTTTCGCCAGAAAATCTGTTGTGTCCTACGGTCTCGATATTAATTCCTTGTCTTCCGATACAAGTCGTAATTAGACCCGTTGTACCGGGAAGGTTTTTCGTCTTGAAACTTACCAAATACGGGAACGCAATTTCCTTTGCATCGCCCAAAGTGTATTTTTCTTCTTCGTTGTAAGTTTCCACTTCGCCGTGCCGCGCAATAAAAACAATGTCAGAGACAATGCTCATTGCAGTTTCCGTACTGCCTGCGCCTTTACCGATTAAGAAATGCGTGTCAGAATATTTATTGTCAAGACGGACAGCATTTACGGCGTAGTTGACACTTGATAAAATATTGTCGTTTTTAACAGCCATCGGACGAACGGTTGCATAAACTTTACCGTCTTTGAGTTTTGCCAAACAAATAAGTTTTATAGAAGCGTTGATTTCTTTGGCAAAATCCATATCGTTTTGATTAATATCTTCAATACCGACAACAGAGAGTTCCTCCATTGAAAGTTTAAGACCGTAAGCGAGTTTTATAAGCAGAATAAGTTTGTGAGAAGCGTCGCCGCCGTTGATGTCAAGCGAAGGGTCTGCTTCGGCATAACCGTTTTGTTGAGCGAGTTTTAATGCTTCTGCAAAACCGAGATTTTGAAGTTGCATCTGCGTTAAAATGTAGTTTGAAGTACCGTTCATAATACCGCTGACACTCTCAATAATATCGCCCGTAAAACATTCTTTAATGCCTTTTATAATTGGAATTGCGCCACAAACAGCCGCTTCAAAACCGAGTTGAAGTTTTCTTGTTTCAGCCTCCAAAAAAATATCCCTTCCGCGCTCGGCCAAAAGTGCCTTGTTAGCGGTAACAAGATGTTTACCGTTTTTCAAGACGTTAAGGCAAGTATTATGAACAAAATCGCTTTTACCGCCCATAGTCTCAACAACAACATCAATATCTTTGTCGGCGAGAATTTCGTCTATGGTAACTTTTTGTCCGTTTTTATAGAAAATTTTTTCGTCCAACGAAAATCTTTTCATAGCCGCCTCAGGATTGAGTTCGGCAACAAATTTAAGATTGATTTCTCTGCCGGCGCGTTTGGAGAGAAGTTCTTTTTGTTGCGTAAGGATTTGAGCAACACCGCCGCCAACCGTTCCGCAACCTAAAATAGCAATATTTAAAGGTGTTTTCATCTGAGTTTTTTTCGTTTAAAATTACGGCGCAAGTTAGTAATTTTTTTTGGATTTTTCGCCGCATACGGGATTTTTTTTAATTTTGCAATCCGAAATAAAAAAAAGAAAAAATGAACACAAAAACATTTGCAGCACAATACGTTTTTACAAACGAACATGAACCTATAAAACGGTGCGATAACAGTTGACGAAACCACCGGAGAAATTCTTGAAATAAAGACACTTACAAAAGAAACTTCTTTTACGGAATTTCATAACGGCATAATCATTCCGGGCTTTGTGAATGCGCACTGTCACCTTGAACTCTGCCATTTGAAAGACAAAGTAAAAAACGCTAACTCGCTTTTAGACTTTTTGTTGCAGATGTTTCAACTCTCCGCAAGCCCCTACGACGAAAATCTTACTTCTAATTGGGACAAATTTATGTACGAGACCGGCGTATCTGTCGTCGGCGACATTTCCAATACTTTCAATACCGCTAACATCAAGAAAAACAGCAAAATACGATACATAAATTTTGTTGAATTACTCGGCACTACTTCTGAACGCTGCAAAAATGATATAGAGCAGTACAAAAGTGTCCGCGAAAAATTCTTAGCGGCCAACCAAAATCCTGACGAAATCATTGCTTGCCCTCACGCGCCGTATTCCGTCAGCCCCGAACTTTTTCAGACTATCAATTTGCTCAACGGGGAAAATAAAAAAATGATTTCAATCCACAATCAGGAGAGTTTTGACGAAAACCTTTTGTACAAAAATCACAATGGCGGCTTTGTTGAAAGATTTCCGCTTGATTTATCTTCAATCCCCGCAACAGGTAAGACCTCATTACAATCTATGAATCAATTAGATTACCAAAGAGTAATTTTTGTTCATAACATCTATTCCTCAGATGAAGATTTGGATTTTGCAAAAAGAAATTATAAGGAGCCGTATTTTGTTATCTGTCCGAAATCCAATATTATGTTAGAAAAGAAAATGCTCAACGTTAACAAGTTGATTTCAAGAAATTTACCTATCTGTATCGGAACAGATAGTTTATCATCAAACGATTCGCTTTCGATGATTGACGAATTGAAAGTTTTTTCAGAAAATTTTCCGCAAATACCGCTGACAGACATTATAAAATTTTCAACCATAAACGGAGCAAAAGCATTAGGTTTAGAATCAGAGTTCGGCACTTTGTCAAAAGGCAAAACACCGGGAATTGTACTAATTGAAAACGTTGATTTTCAAGAATTTAAATTAACGAAAAGCAGCACTGCGAGGAGATTAAAATAAGACTTTTACTCCTTAAATATTTTCAACAAAACTGCCGTATCAACTATTAAGAACACTGCGTAGACCGCTAAAAAATCCACCGCAAACGCAGTGTTTTTGCCGGATAAAAAATAAAGCGAGAGAAAAACTACTAAATACACGAACAATTTTGCCATATTTGTCAGCATAAAAGCGTTAGAAAATTTGGTCAACGCGCCAAATTTCGGATTTTTCATTATTTTCATAACAGTAAGGCTCACAGCCGCAAAAACTACCGGCACGAGATAAACCGCAAAAGTTACCTTTTCAGGCAAAAAAACATTGAAAACCACCGCCGAAAGAATCGTCAAAACCGATGTCAAAATGATATAGTGCTTTAAATACGGCATTTTTATTTTTTAATTATGTCTTTTATAAACAGATAAAGTCCCAACGCTACTGACACAACAGTCAAAACGAGCGTCCAAACGGGTGAAGTAGAAAACTCTCCGTCCAACCATCTACCGCCTAACGCCCCTAATACAATAACAGCCGCCATTTCAAAAGCGGCTGATGTATATTTTGCTATTATGCGTAAACGCTCTTTGTCGTTATTTTCCGGCATTTTTAGATTGATTGAGCACTTCCTTTGAATCCATGTTGCAAGTACCGGTAAAAATAGCACCTTCTTCAATAGAAAGTTTGGCAGTAACTATATCACCGTGAATTTTTGCCGTACTTTTCAATTCCAACAATTCTTCAACAATGATTTTTCCGTCCAACTTACCTGAAATCAAAGCACTATTACAAGTAACGTTACCATCAATCATACCGGTCTCGTCCATAACGAGTTTTCCAGAAATCTTGATATTGCCTTTTATTTTGCCTTCAATTCTGAAATTTCCGTTTGCAATAATTTCACCCGTTATTTCAACACCGGCTGCTATCGTGCTAATTTTATCATCTACAACTTTTCCCATATTCTTTTAATTAGTAGTGTCTTTAATCTGAAAATCTTCCATGAATTTTGTAGTATAATTTCCTTCACGGAATCTTTCGTCATTCATCAACTGCTGATGAAACGGCGCGGTAGTCTTAACACCTTCGATAACTAACTCGTTAAGGGCGCGTTTCATTTTGTCAATTGCCTCCTGACGGGTTTGAGCCACGGCGACAAGTTTTACAATCATCGAATCGTAACTCGACGGAATTTTGTATCCCGTATAAATATGTGTATCAACTCTTATGCCATTTCCACCCGGAAGATGAAGTCCTGTAATTTGTCCCGGACACGGACGGAAATTATTGAACGGGTCTTCGGCATTGATTCTGCACTCAATAGCGTGAGCCTGAGGATAATAATTTCTCTGATTGATTTTATGCCCCTCAGCAATAAGAATCTGCTCTTTTACCAAATCCAAATTCGTAACTTCCTCTGTAATACCATGTTCCACTTGAATTCTGGTATTCATCTCCATAAAATAGAAATTTCTGTGAGCATCTACCAAAAATTCTACCGTTCCCACGCCTTCGTATTGAATTGCTTTTGCCGCTTTGCAAGCCGCTTCGCCCATTCTGTGACGCAACTCTTCCGTCATAAAAGGCGAAGGAGTTTCTTCCAAAAGTTTTTGATGACGGCGTTGAATAGAACAATCGCGCTCCGACAAATGACAAACATTGCCGTATTGGTCGCCGGCAATCTGAATTTCTATATGACGGGGTTCCTCGATATATTTTTCGAGGTAAACATCATCGTTAGCAAAAAACGCTGCTTCTTGTTTTGCCTGAGCCCAAAGGGTTTCAAATTCTTCTTCCTTGCGGATAATTCTCATACCTTTTCCGCCGCCGCCTGCCGTTGCTTTCAGCATAACAGGATAACCGATACGTTTTGCCTCGCGTTTGCCGTCTTCGATGGTCTTCAAAATACCTTCTGTACCGGGTGTAACGGGTACGCCGTTAGCAATCATCGTTTGACGAGCGGTTGCTTTGTCACCCATCTTGTTGATATGCTCTTCGGTAGGTCCGATAAATTTGATGTCGTGTTCTTTGCAAATACGTGCGAACTTAGCGTTTTCTGACAAAAAGCCGTAACCCGGATGGATTGCATCGGCATTTGTTAATTCCGCTACGGAAATTATTGCGGGAATATTAAGATATGATTGTGCTGACGGAGCAGGCCCTATGCAGACTGCCTCATCAGCAAACCTTACGTGCAAAGACTCCTTATCCGCCGTAGAATACACCGCAACCGTTTTGATGCCCATTTCTTGACACGTGCGGATAATTCTCAGCGCGATTTCGCCTCTGTTAGCGATAAGAACCTTGTTAATTTTTTTGTACATAACAACTTAAAAATTACGGTTCAACGAGGAATAACGGTTGGTCAAACTCAACGGGCGAACCGTCTTCAACAAGAATTTTAGCGATTTTGCCTGAAACTTCCGATTCGATTTCGTTGAAAAGTTTCATTGCCTCGATAACGCAAAGCACTTTACCTTTTGTTACTTCGTCGCCGACATTGACGTAAATAGGCTTGTCCGGCGAAGGACGGCGGTAAAACGTTCCGACCATCGGAGATTTTATTGTTAAAAGTTTTTTATCGTCCTCTTTTGTTTCTTGACGGTATTCAATCGGAGTTGTAGTGGTAGCAGCGGCTTGAACAGGCTGACCCATCTGTTGCGCCATTCCCGAAAGCATAGGCATCTGAAACTGCGGAATCTGGAAATTGTCCTTTGCCGCCAAAGTTTCGCCGGCAGGAAATTTTATATTGAGTTTTAACTCGTCGGTTTGAATATCAACCTCCGAGAGACCTATTTTTGAAACCGTCCTGATAAAATCCTGAACTTCTTTTAAATTTACCATGTTTTTAAGTTTTTTAATTCTTAACTATTATAACCCCATTTCAGCCAAATCGACCCCCAAGTAAATCCCGCTCCAAAAGCAGCAAGAATGAGGTTGTCGCCTTTGTGAAGTTGTTTTTCCCATTCGCAGAGACAAAGAGGAATCGTAGCGGCGGTTGTGTTGCCGTATTTCTGAATGTTAATCATAACCTTTGCGGGGTCAAGTTCCATTCTTCTTGCAGTTGCGTCAATGATTCTGAGGTTTGCCTGATGCGGCACAAGCCAAGCGATGTCGTCGGCGGTGAGGTTGTTTCTTTCCATGATTTCGGCGGAAACGTCCGCCATGTGCGTAACGGCGTATTTAAAAACCGGCTGTCCTTCTTGATATATAAAGTGTTCGCGGTTTCTTACCGTTTCTTCGGTTGCGGGGTTAAGCGAGCCTCCTGCGTTCATTCTCAGGTACTTGACACCTACGCCATCGGAGCGCAAGATGTAATCCATAACGCCGATTTTTTCTTCGGTCGGTTCCACAAGAACTGCCGAGGCACCATCGCCGAAAATAGGACAAGTTTTTCTGTCGGTATAATCAACGATTGACGACATTTTTTCAGCCCCAACAACGATAATTTTTTTCTCTTTACCGGCTTTAATAAATTTGTCCGCAACAGTCATCGCGTACAAAAATCCTGAGCAGGCAGCATGAACGTCAAAAGCGTATGCATTTTTCAAGCCCGCCATATCGGCGATTATAATGCCTGTCGCGGGGAAAATATAGTCGGGGGCGACCGTCGCACAGATAACCAAATCTATTTCTTCGGGTTTTGTGCCGGTTTTTTCCAATAGTTGTTTGACAGCCTGCGCACCCATATAGGCAGACGCTTTGTCTTTATCTTTCATAATACGGCGTTCCTTAATACCGATACGAGTAGTAATCCACTCGTCGGAAGTGTCCACCATAGTAGAAAGTTCGTCATTAGTCAGCCGATATTCAGGAACATACATTCCCAAACCGGTTATAACTGAATTGGTACTGCTCATTAAATAAAAATGCTTTGTGTTAAAACAAACAGAAAATAGACAAATGAAAAAAAAGTTTTTCATTCGTCTGTTTTCTTTACGGGTAGTTTTTTTTGTAAATGCTTACTGTGCAACGTTTTCCATTGAAACGGCCTGCTGTCCGCGATAGTAACCGCATTCAGGGCAAACGCAGTGCATTTGAATAGTTGCTCCGCAGTTGCTGCATTTTGTCAAAGTCGGTGCAACGGCTTTGTAATGTGTTCTTCTCTTGTCCCTTCTTGTTTTAGACATTTTACTTCTAGGATTCGCCATTTTCTTTTAAATTTTATTTAATCGTTAATATTTAATAAATCTTTCAATTTGTCCCATCTCGGATCTGTCTCAGCCTCAGCGTTTTCTTCCTCCTCGTCTCCGCCCGAAATAGCCT
>JAEEXW010000144.1 GCA_016287995.1 Bacteroidales bacterium | reverse complement strand
GAGCAAATGTTGGAGGCGTTTTGTCAGGATTATATTTCGACAAAATCGACTCAGTTGCTTGAAATGGACATCAGCAGCAAACCGCAAGAGTTTCAAGACCTTATCCGTCCGCTGATTTATGCCGTTGCTGATTCTGATGTTCGCAAAGTTATGGACATTGAAGACGAAATGTCGGCGTATTTCGCTAATTACAAAAGCGTTACCGATGAGATTGAAGTTTTAAAAGAAATGACAGAGGAAACAAAGAAAGAATTGCAAGAAACAACATCGCAGTTGCAAGAAACAACATCGCAGTTGCAGGAAACAACATCGCAGTTGCAGGAAAGCAAGATTCAGTTGCAGGAAAAAGATTCGCAGTTACAGGAAAAGGATTCGCAATTGCAAAAACAATCTGCTCAAATCATTAAATCAATCCAAAAAATGTACTCTCACGGTATGAAAATTGAAGAAATCGCGGAAACATTTGAAACTGACGTAAAATTTGTAGAGGAAGTGGTCAGGACAAAAAGCTTTTAGTTATTTTGTTTTTTTCTTTTTCCCTATTTGTCCGACTATAAAGTCGCTTTTTTTGACGGGTGCGGAAAAATCGTATGATGAGAAAATTATTTCGGTTTCCATTTCAAAAGTTTTTTCCGTAATTTTCCCCGGCAAAAGATATTTGCCATTTTCTGTATATTCGTAACCTATTTTCTTTAACACATATCCGTGGTCGTCCAAAATTTCTGTTCTTTCTTTCAAACCGGTTTGTATATTATAATATGTGTATGATTTTTTGTGATTAAGGTCTGTGCTCTCGATTTTGAAAAATCCTGCCTTGAAAGTTTTGTAGTCGCACGCTAAGCGTGATTTTACACCAAGTTTTTCCGAATGTATTTCCAACGGGAAAAACGCTTTTTGTTTCAAAACGTTGAACCGCAAGGAGTCAATTTCTTCCATACCGTAGAGTTTTGTGGAGTCATAGGCGTTTTGACCGTCGTAAGCCTCCTTGTAATGAAAAACTTTTGAACTGTCGGTGTGGATAATATAGTTTTCCAAAAGATACATGTTAGGAAGTTTTCTTAGAATTTTTCCTCCTGCGGCGTATTCGGCATCGGTTTTTGTGTATTTGTAGTTGGACGAAAAATTTACCGAAAAAAACTTCGGCGGCTCATTTAATCTTGTTGCTGCTAAAAACTTGTCAAAAATGGTTTGGGACGAAAAGCCTTTTTCAAATGAGAAAAATGTATTGCCTTCAAAATCAATAATATCCAACTGCCTGTCGCCGGTAAAATTGATAACCGCGCAGTGGATTTCTTCTTGATTGCCGTTGAAAACAAAAACATTGCAGCCGTTTTTGTTGATGAGTTTTATGAAATTTTGTACTTCGTTTTCTGTAACAGCATTAACGTTTTTGTCAAAACTTGTAAAATAATTGTTCGGAAATTTGTACAAAACTAAATATGAGGCAATTTCAGTTGCAAAATCGGGTTGCAAGAGTTGTTTGTTGAAATCGTTAATAACCTCTGTTTTAGCGTTTTGTAGCGGCGTTGAAAGTGCAAAATCTGCATTGCGTGGTTCCAAAACTTTTTTCGCAAAATCTTCAAAGTTTTGTTCTCTTTGTGTGACATCGAGCGAATAAATGTCGTAATTGAAAGTTGAAAAATCTTTTGCAGAATGAGACTGCTCTCCGTATAACAACCTTTGTAACAGTTTGTTAAGAATGTAATTTTTGGGCGTTTTCTGACACGCAAAAAAGTTGCGGAAAGACCCGGCAACATCAGAAAGCATTGTATCGTTAACAAAAAATATAATATCCTTTGCTTTTATGTCTGCCGTAACGGATTTTATGGGCGGCAACTGTTTTTGTGCGCTGCCAAAATATTTGTTTGCAAGAGAGTCAATATCAGAGGGTTGCATATCTGACAAAACTGTTAACAAACATCTGTCAGGCGAAAAACAAAACGCCTTAAAATGTTTGTAATCGCTTTCATAAATCGAGTTCATAAAATCCGCTGACAGAGGTTCCATGCCAATTTGAAGGTCGGCAAAATCTGATGTCTTTTTATACGGTTTTGCTTTTTCGGCTTTTAAATAATTTGTTCTACGCAGTTTGTAGTCGTCAAAATTTACACTATTGAATTTCTCGGTATAAATCACACCCGATAAAAACTCCATCAATGAGTCCAAAGCCTGATTGTGGCTTATCATGTTTTTGACGATTATCTCGTTTGAAATCAAATCCGAGCCGGTCATTGAGGCTACAACTTGTTTTATGCCACGGACGTTTTGTTCGTCAATATCCGCAACGTTGACCGTAAGTCGGCAGTTGCAGTGCTTGAACTCCTCTGAGGTTATAACCTGAACTCTAAAACCGTTAGACAAGGTTATAATTTTGTAGTTTTCAATATCTTGCAAAACTTTTGTAACGTTTTGCGCACCGGCAGCAAGCCAAAAACCAACTACTATTATATATAAAATGATAATCCTTTTCATGTTAACAAAATTTCGGGCGTAAATATACGCACTTTTTTTCAAATACAAAAGCCGCTGCCCCTTAAAAAAAGAACAACGGCGTACAACCAAGTATAGTCGAGTTATAATAGTAATAACAAATTAAAAAATGTTAAGACGGTCGGTTGTATTATAAAAAACATTATCTTTGTTTTTCAAAACTTAAAAAATACAATTATCGTTCCAATTTATGAAATATTTTATAATTGCGGGAGAGGCTTCGGGCGATTTACATGCGGCAAACCTTATGAAACAACTTAAAAAAGTTGATTCTAAGGCTGATTTTATGTTTTTTGGCGGGGATTTGATGCAAAAAGAGGGCGGTAAAATGCTTGTACATTACCGTGATACAGCCTATATGGGCGTTACGGAGGTTTTGGCTAACTGGAAAAAAATTAAGAAAAATTTTGAAATCTGTTATAAAAATCTTCTCGAATATTCGCCCGATGCGGTGGTTTTTGTGGATTATCCGGGCTTCAACTTGAAAGTTGCAAAGTTTGCGAAAACACATGGTTTCAAAACGTTTTATTATATTTCTCCGAAAATCTGGGCTTGGAAAAAACGTCGCGCTTACACTATAAAAAAATATATTGACAAGATGTTTGCGATTTTCCCGTTTGAGCAGGACTTTTATAAGCAGTTCGGTTATCAAGTAGAATACGTGGGAAATCCGCTTGTGGACGCTATGAAGGGTTATGAACTTCTTGAAAAAGAAGCGTTTATAAAAAAATATAATCTTTCTGACAAGCCGAAAATCGCTTTTGTGCCGGGTAGCAGAAAAAACGAAATTCAAAAACTTCTGCCCGAAATGATGAAAATTATTCCCGATTTTGGCGGGGAATATGAATTTTTGGTTTGCGGTGCGCCTGGAATGGATAGAACTTTTTATGACACGTTTTTGAATGAAAACGTGAAAATAATTTTCGGTGATACTTATAATGTTGTAAAAAATTCTGTGGCGGCAGTCGTAACCTCAGGGACGGCGACTTTGGAAACGGCTTTTTTGGGTACGCCTCAGGTTGTAGTGTATAAACTCAATACTATCAGTTATATAGCAGCGGAATTGTTGGTTAAAATAAAATATTTTTCGCTTGTTAATATAATTTCGGGCAAGGAAGTTGTAAAAGAACTTTTACAAACAAAACTTTCCGAGGATATAAAAAAAGAGGTAATGAAAATTCTTGGCGATAATGATTACAGAGACAAAATGTTGACGGAATATCAGAAAATCAAGGAGATTTCTGGCGACGGTACGGCTTCTGAAAAAACCGCCGGAATAATTTATAACGAAATTAAACGCTAAAAAAATGGCAGAAAATACTGAAATAAAACAGCAGCAGAAAAAATCATACTTTCAGAAAAAGGAAGGTAAAACGGCAGGCGTTTTTATTGCTGCTTCCGTAGCGGCGGTTGCAGTTTTTCACCGTCCGATTATAGATTTTTTTACTAATATTTGGCATGATATGCAGTCCTCAATGTCCGATACTATTGTCGGTTTCGGCGTGCTTGGATTATTGGTTTTTATAGCCTCTGACAAGAGAGCCCGCAAACTTGTCTCTTACGGTTTCAAATCGTTAATGCGCTGGATAACAAGTTGGTTTACCGAACTTGACCCGATAAAAATTCTTGAAAGTTACGTTGAAGAGTTGGACAAAAACTTTAAACTTTTGGGCGACAATATCGCTAAATTGCGCACTAATATCGCAAAACTCAAAGATACAATCAATATCAACAATAAGGAAATCACAAAGTCTGTAAAACTTATTGAAGAGGCAAAACGTCAAAACCGTCAAGAGGTTATTGCCGTGAACTCCAATCAGATAGGAAGACTCAAAGCCCTGAATCAAAAATACGGCGTTATGGTAGGGAAGATGGAGGACCTGAACAACGTGTTGATAAAAATGCACTCGTATTCCTCTTACAAACTTACCGACACCAAAAACGAAATCCGTATGAAAAAACAGGAATTTTCGGCAATTTCGAGCGGATATTCCGCAATGAGAAACGCTCAAAACATTCTCGAAGGCGATTATGCACGAAACGAAAGATATGAGGCGGCAACAGAGGCTTTGGCTCAGGATTTGAGCGTTAAAATCGCGGAAATGGATAATTTTATGGAACTTTCATCATCAATTTTTGAGGAAATGGACCTCCAAAACAGCATTTATCAAGCGGAGGGAATGAAAATGTTTGACGAAATTACTTCAAAAGGTCAGGCAATTTTGGATAAACTTGACACACAAAGCGAAAATAATTCATACTTTATAAAAAGAAATTAATTATGAAAAAGCAAAAACAAATGCCGCTTTTGCTGAAAATGTTGATTTTCATAGCAGTTTTTGCGGCAATCGGTTTTTTATATTTTATGTGGAAAGAAAATAATTTTTAAGGATTTCAAAAATTCTGTCCTTTGTGTTCTCTTTTGTGGAATTTAAGGGCAGAATTTTTACGTTTTCGGGCAGTGAAAGTCCGTCTTCCGCTGCACCACAAATCACAAGACATTTTACGCCGTGTTTGTTAGCACGGGAAATTATGTTGCCTGTGATTTTGCCGTTAAGGGACTGAGAATCAAATTTTCCTTCGCCTGTAATTACAAGTGATGAAGTTTTTAAGAGGTCGTCAAAGCCGAGATTTTCCAAAACAAAATCTGCTCCGCTGATGATTTTTCCGCCTAAAAAAGCCGCAATTCCGCCGCCGATTCCGCCTCCTGCGCCTGCACCTTCTAAATCTAAAACGTCAACGCCCAAATCTTTTTTGATAATTTCTGCAACATGCATTAACGCTTTGTCCAAAAAATCTACCTGCTCCGCCGTTGCACCTTTTTGCGGCGCATAAACTCTTGAAGCACCAAACTTTCCGCAAAGCGGATTTTTTACATCCGTTGCAATGTCGATTTGAATGTTTTTGTACCTTTCAAAATTTTCTGGTTTTATGATTTTTGTGATGTTAAGAAAATTTTCGGGGACGGGGTCAATTTCGTTGCCGTCATTGTCCAAAAAACTGAAACCGAGAGCCGAGGCTCCGCCCAAAAACAAATCGTTTGTGGAAGTCCCGCCGATACCGATTACAATTCGTTTCGGTTTTCTAACCTCTAACAAACGGCTTATATCGTAGCCTAAACCGTAGGAGGAGAGTTTCAGGATGTTTTTTTCGTCTTTTCTTAACTTGCTGAGTCCCAAGGTTGCCGCCGATTCCAAAACAGCCGTTGAGGTGTATATATTATAAAGGTATTTGCTTTGGAGTTTGCGGTTTTTGTTGGCGGAGAAACTCAAAAATTTCCACCTCGAAAAATTGTTCTTAAACCTCAGACTGTCAATCAGTCCGTCGCCGCCGTCTGATACTTCCATGATTTCAGTCTGGCAGTCCGGTGCGTATTCTTTTATTGCCGAGGCAATCATTTCGCCGATTTCCTTTGAGGAAAACGTACCTTTGAACTTGTCTGAGGCAATGAGTATTTTTTTATATTGCATTTTCTTCGTTTATTTCGCTTACTTTAATACCGAAAATAGTGATGTCGTCCGTTTGTTTGCGGTCGCCTTTCCAATCTTCGTGAACCTCGTCTAAAATCTGCTTTTGGCTTTTGAGGTCTTTTGAGGAAATCCTTGCCAAAAGTTGCGCAAAATCGCTTTGAAAATAACGGCGGTTTTCTATATGCCCGAATTGATCACTGTAACCGTCGCTTGCTAAATACAGCATGTCGCCTTTTTGAATTTTGAATTCGTAATTTATAAAGGAGGTTTGTCTTGGATGCGCACCTATCGGACAGCGTACCGCTTCGAGTTTTATAAGTTCGTTGTTGCGGCAGATATACAGCGGCAAGTTTGCACCTGCATAAATGATTTTGTCAGAATTGAACTCCTTGAAAATCATACACATATCAAAACTTTCCCTTTCAACCATCGAATTGCTGAACGTTGAAATTACTCTGTGTCTTAATTCTTCCAAAACATCAGCGGGAGTATGTTTCCAGATTGTCATGCCGAAAATATCGTTCAAAAGGCTTATTGCCATAACGCTCATAAGTGCGCCCGGCGTACCGTGTCCCGTACAATCGGCAACCGCGCAAACAAGTCCGTCGGCCGTTGCTGCCGCGTAAATAAAGTCTCCGCCCACGATGTCTTTGGGCTTGTTGTAGATAAAACTATTGGGTATGTAGTTTTGTATAACCTCGTTTGAAGACGTAAGCAGCGCGTCCTGAATCCTCTTGGCGTATTTCATCGACTCCTGAACACCGCGTGAAGAGTTTTCAAGTTCGTATTTTTGAATGTTGGTACGGTTGAGAGCCTCTTCAAGCACTTTTTCGTAGTGTTTTTGTTTGCTGATATCAACCATAAAACCGATTATACCCATGATTTTGCCTTCTTCGCCGTAAGGCACTTGTGAAACCGAGTACCAATTTTTTGTGCCGTCAAAGTTTTCAAGAAAAATGTCCTGATTAAAATAACTTATGCCCGTTTCAAGAATTTCCGTATCTTGATTTACGATAATTGAAAAATCTTTTGGCACAGCGATTTCGTCAGACTTGTAGCCTTTGATTTTTTCGGGGGGAAGTCCTATGCAGTGTGCAAAACCCGAATTTACAAGAATGTAAC
>JAEEXW010000143.1 GCA_016287995.1 Bacteroidales bacterium | reverse complement strand
TAACTGTTTAGTAAAAGAAATATAACCGATAGGAGCGTCAAACCAAACATAAAGAACTTTCCCTTCTGCACCTTCAACGGGGACAGGAATACCCCAATCAAGGTCGCGGCTAACGGCTCTGGGTTGAAGTCCTTGGTCAAGCCAACTCTTACACTGTCCGTAAACGTTAACTTTCCAATTTTTATGGTCTTGAAGAATCCATTTTTCTAAGAACTCTTGATATTTTTCAAGCGGCATATACCAATGTTTGGTTTCTTTCAAGACGAGTTCTGAGCCTGAAATTGCAGATTTTGGATTTATCAAATCCGTCGGGTCAAGGCTTGTGCCGCATTTTTCGCATTGATCGCCATACGCACCTGTGTTGCCGCAATGAGGGCAAGTGCCTGTAATGTAACGGTCAGCAAGAAACTGTTTAGCCTCTTCGTCGTAATATTGTTTTGTGGTTTTCTCTACAAAAACGCCTTTGTCGTAAAGTGTTTTGAAAATTTCCTGCGAAGTCTCGGTATGAATTTCAGATGAGGTACGCGAATAAATGTCGAAACTAATTCCGAAATCTTCAAATGCTTTTTTGTTGAGTGCGTGATATTTGTCGATAATATCCTGAGGGGTAACGCCTTCTTTGCGTGCTTTCATTGTGATAGCCACGCCGTGTTCGTCAGAGCCGCAAATGTGGATAACGTCTCTGTGTTTTAATCTCTGAAACCTTACATAAATATCCGATGGAACATAAACTCCCGCTATATGTCCGATATGTATAGGACCGTTAGCATACGGCAAAGCCGATGTAACAAGAATACGTTTGTATTTACAATTTTCTTCTGCCATAATTTCCTATGATATTTTATTTAAACGTTGCAAAATTAGAATTTTTTTCGCATATAAATACGATATTTAAAAAAAATAGTTTATTTTTCTTACTTTTTTGAAAATTGCACGGATTTTGTAATAATTATAATCGTTAAATGATGTTTAAGGTTTTAGAGATTTGTTTATAAAAGAAAAGGCGGCGGGTTGTTTTTTTAAGAAACCCTGCCGCCTTTTTGCTTTTATAAAGCATTCAGCGTATATTTTTGAGATATGCCGAAGCGATTTTTTGAATATATTTTCCAATAATGTCAAATTCGAGATTTACCTTGTCGCCTACTTTGAGACAATGAAAATTCGTGTTTTCAAAAGTGTAGGGAATAATTGCGACACGGAATTTTCCGGTTTCGGAATTACAAACGGTAAGACTTACGCCGTTAACCGAAACAGAGCCTTTTTCAACCGTGATGTTTCCCTGTGAAGGGTCGTATTCTATTGTAAAATAAGTACTTCCGTCAGCATCTTCAACTTTTGTGCAAATGCCTGTTTGGTCTACATGACCTTGAACTATATGCCCGTCAAGCAAAGAATCAGGACGCATACTGCGTTCGAGATTTACCTTATCGCCAATGTTTAAGACTCCGAGATTAGACCTTTCCAACGTCTCTTTCATAGCCGTTACGACATAGCCGTTATCGCTGACCTCCACAACCGTAAGACAAACGCCGTTGTGCGCAACGCTCTGGTCTATTGATAGTTCGTTACGAAATTTGCAGTCAACGGTAAAATCTATGTTTTGGGCATATTTTTTTATCGCGACGATTTTGCCCGTACATTCTACGATTCCTGAAAACATAACTACTTGGCAATTACTTTGTAAGACGACAAAATTCCCTGAATGACAGACGACGAAAAGCCGTTGTTTTCCATTTCGTTGAGGCCTCTGATTGTGGTGCCGGAAGGCGTACAAACGCGGTCAATGAGTTGTTCGGGGTGAACGTTTTCTTTTAAAAGCAGTTCAACGGTGCCTTTCATAGTTTGAGCGGCGATTTCCTGAGCAACGTCGCTTCTGAAACCAATTTCTATGCCGCCCTCTGTCATGGCGCGTAAAAATCTCAAAATAAATGCTATGCCCGAACCCGTAAGAATTGTTGCAGCGTTGATTTTGTTTTCGTCAACAACAATCGTTTTGCCAAGAATGTTCAAAACATTCAGAGTCTTTTCAATATCTTCGTCTTCTGCGTCGTAACTAACGCATGTAACCGACTGATTGATAGCGGCTGCAATGTTCGGCATGATTCTAAAAACCGAAACTTTTTTTGACGAATAAGCGTTAATCTGGTCGATACTAAGACCCGCAACAGGCGAGATAAGTACTTGCGAACTATTTAAAACAGGTTCAATTTCTTCGATAACGTCTTTTGCAATCCACGGTTTAACGCACAAAAAAACGATTTCACTGTTTTTGACAGCCGCCTTATTGTCTCTTGAAGCATTGATTCCTATCGCGCGGATTTTTTCGAGGTCAACATCGGGGTCGGTAGCCGTGATGTCGAGGTTGAATTCTTTCTGCTTGTTGGCAAGGCCTTTGGCAATTGAAAATCCTAAATTGCCACAGCCTATAATGGTAATGTTCATATATATGCTTTTACTGTTATTTTTATAAAGGCAAAATTATTTTTTTTATGCGAGAAAAAAAAATTTATGACGAAAATTTTGCAACCAAGTTGCTTTTTTAAGAACCACTTACAATAACAGATACATTATTTGTCAAAAACATATATTTTATTTGCAAAAGAGCGGCGAGTCCCATTCTGACAGCCATCTCTAAATCACTGTATTTAAGTCCTTTGAACCGGGAGAGAAAGTTCGGTTTTTCTTCCAACTCTTCGCTGTCTTCCGACAAAGAAACTTCTTCGTCCCTGTGTTTTAGAATGCGGATTACGTAATAAATAAACGCGGGCACACCCGAAGCCATTGACACAAATACCATCATCCTTGCGCCGGGATAATGCTGTATCGTAAACACTATGCCGACAGCAAGTATACTGAGCGACAAAAACGACAAAGTCGTCATAAAACGCAGGATCGGATGTCTCTTGGCGTCAAAATTTTTCTTCTGCGCCATCGACAGCAAATAATACAACAGCGCACCGCCAAGCAGAATCACTACCGCCGCAATGCCCAAATCCGATTTCCAAAAAACTGTTGCAACAGCAATTACTGCCGTTAAAATTTCAAAATAAAGCAAATTCTTTTTCATATTATAATCTCCTTTTTTATAAATTTTTCAACATAAAATACAACCTGTTTGTGATGTTGACATCGCTTGCGCCGTCGTCATAATCCAAAAACAAAAGGTTCAAAT
This sequence comes from Bacteroidales bacterium, assembly GCA_016287995.1. GTDB lineage: Bacteria > Bacteroidota > Bacteroidia > Bacteroidales > UBA3824 > UBA3824. The sequence goes on along the minus strand of JAEEXW010000143.1, from coordinate 3,917 downwards.
TCGGATATTTCTTCTTCAAATTTTTCTCTATACCTTTGGAAATGATTTGATTAGCAATACAGCCAAAGGGTTGAACACTTATTATATTGTTGATACCCTGTTTTGCAAACGATGATATTTCCGCGCTTATAAGCCAACCTTCGCCAAATTGATTGGAAAGCGACAATGTTTTTTCAGCGTCTTCGGCAATTTGTTTTATACTCTCAAAAACAAAGGGAAATTTCGACTTTTTCAAAATCTTTTCCGCCTTTGAAATCGCATTGTTGATATAAATATTGAAAAATTCCACCAAAACCCATGACGAAAATTTATGGTGCGTCAAATTCATTTCCCAATTCTTCTTAACGTTGACGATTTCCTGCGTGAAAAATTCCAAAATCGGCGGAAAAACCACTTCCACGCCCTCTTCAACCAATTTATCGGAAATAAACCTGTGTCCGAATTTGTTGTATTTGACGTAAATCTCGCCGACAATGCCTATTTTCGGGATTTTTTTGTCCTCAAAAATTTCAATGTTGTTAGCCTCATCAACCATTTGAGCCATCAACTCGTAAATTTTTTTCGGCTGACGATACGGAACTTCTTCTTGAAGTAACCGCATATATTTATCTTTAAATAAGAGCGTTTGCCCTTTATGCTTTTCTCTTACAACAAGAATGTAATAAAACCGCAAAAGCGTATCCGTGTAAATTGTTACCGGCAACAAAACCGGCAAAAATTTCAGCCAATTCATCGAAAAACCGGGCTGACTGTTTATGGTTTTACCTGCCGTCCCTACTGTTATAATCGGAATGTCAGAATACCCGGCAGAAACGAGTGCCTTTTTCATCAGTGCCATATACGATGACGCTCTACATTGTCCGCCCGTCTGAGTAATCGCAAACGCTATTTTGTCGCGGTCGTACTGTCCCTCTTTTATCGCTTTCATCATATCACCGATAACAATCGTTGCAGGATAACAAATCTCGTTGTTAGCATAACGCAAACCCCACTCAACACTCCGCTTGTCGGGTTTTGGAAGGTTGACAAGTTTATAACCGCCCATCTCAAAAACCGCCGGCAAAATGTCAGAATAGCCTTCCGCAAAATACGGCGCAAGAATCGTTCTGCCACGGTCTTCTATTCCAAAAGGTTTTACTTGCTGTCTTTCGTGCCGTGCCGGACGGTTCTTCAAATCCATCACTTTAAATGATTCCATTAACGAACGGATTCTAAGCAAGATAGAACCCGTCGAATTTATTTCATCAATTCTTATGACGGTGTTGGATTTTCCGGCGGCGCGTAAAATATCCGTTACTTCGTCTACCAAAACTGCGTCAGGTCCACAGCCAAAAGAATTTAACTGAACAAACGTTATGTTTTGGTCTTGTTCGGCAACCCACTGCGCAGCGTTGAGAATCCTATTCGGATACGCCCACTGAGGAATTATCTGCAAATCCATCACGTCCAAATACGCCGACAGAGAATCCTCGCTGATAACGCTCGCGCCAAGGTCTGCGATAATGTCGGGCGTTTTTTGGTTGATTAACGGGTCGGCATGATAGGGTCTGCCCGCCAAAACGACAAGAAGTTTGTTTTCGTGTTTGGCGTTTTCGATAATTTCCATCGCCTTGACCGCTATCTTGGAGCGGTATTCCTTTTGCGCCGAAAGTGCCGCTTTGAAAGCCTTTTTGACAACGCTGCCGCTGATACCGATACTTTTGAGGTATTTTTTGCAGGTTTTGTACAAAAGAGCCTCGTCGTTGAAATTAACGGTCGGCGTGTCAAAAGGTATGCCGTATTTGCCGTAAGGGTCTATGGAACTGCGTATTACGTCAGCATATCCCGAAACAATCGGACAATTAAAAGAGTTTTCCGTATTCTTAAAATCGTTTTTCTCAAACGTTACAATCGGATAAAAAATTCTGTCCGGCTTTTCGTTAACAGCCCACATAATATGTCCGTGAACGAGTTTTGCAGGAAAACAAATATTGTCGCTCATAATTGTTCCGCTACCCGTCTCATACATTTTGATTGTTGTCGGCGGTGTCAAAAGCACCTTTATATTACATTCGGTCAAAAGCGCATGCCAAAACGGATAATTTGAATACATGTTCAAAACCCTCGGAACGGCGATTGTTATATGCGGATTTTCAATATTTTTGTCCCTGTTAAACAACAAGTTATAACGGATTGCAAAAAGGTTTTCGCCTTTTTCGGTTTTCTCGCCTTTTGAATTGAAAACTTTTTGACATTTGTTGCCGGAATAATAAGTTTGTTTGTTGGAAAATTTAAACGCCGTAACAAGGCAATTATTTTCACAACCTTTACATATAATTTGTTTGTTGCTGTATTCCAAGGCTTTGTCTATGTTTTCAAGTCCTAAAAAAGTCCCCGCATTTTTACCTTCTGACAAAAATCTTTCTTTCGCATAAATTGCTGCTCCAAATGCGCCCATCATTTCAGGGATTTCGGTAGAGGTAAGTTTTTTGCCCGTCAAAACTTCAAAAGCCCTATAAACAGCCGGATTCTTGAACGTACCGCCTTGAACTACAATCGTTTCGCCTAATTCGTCAAAATTTTTAAGTTTTAAAACTTTGAACAAAGCGTTTTTTATAACTGAGTACGCCAAACCTGCCGAAATATCGCTTACAGTTGCATTTTCACGTAAAGATTGCTTTACTTTTGAGTTCATAAACACGGTGCAGCGCGTTCCGAGGTCGCAAGGCGCGGGGCTTTCGCAGGCTGACAGCGCAAAGTCGGGGGTTGACATTCCGAGCGTTTTTGCAAAAGTTTCAATAAACGAGCCGCAGCCCGCCGAACAACTTTCGTTCAACTCGATTCTGTTGATAACGCCGCCCTGAATGAAAATCGCTTTCATGTCCTGACCGCCGATGTCCATAATGAAATCGACTTTCGGGTTCAAGAATTTTGCCGCGCTGAAATGTGCCAGCGTCTCGACGATTCCGTAATCAATGCCGAGAGCCGCTTTTACGAGGTCTTCGCCATAACCCGTTACAGCCGAGGCTGTGATATTAAAGTTTTTGTTTAATAAAACGTCCTTATTCTCTGTATAAAAATCTTTTAACGCTGTGTGAATTTTTCCGAGCGTGTTGCCTTCGTTGTTTGTGTAACGGGAGTATAAAAGTTCGTTGTTTTCGCCGATGATAACAACTTTTGAAGTCGTGCTGCCTGAGTCAATTCCAAGAAAGAGATTTTTGCCGGAATAATCTTGCAATGCAACTTTTTGCGGGTTAACGATGTTTCTATTAGCCTTCCACTTTTCAAAATCATCTTTGTCAGAAAAAAGTTGTGGCAAACGGTCTGTCCGTTCGGCTTTGATATTTTGAGATTTTTCAAATTGTTCTATTAAGTCAGACAACAAAAAACAGCCTTCTGCTTCCAAAGCCGCGCCTTGTGCAGGAAAATATTGCGAAAACGCGGGCAGAATCATATCGTCTTCGTTAAGATTCATCGCCGAAAGCATTTTTTTGCGGAGTTCGGGCATAAAAGTCAACGGCCCGCCGATAAACATAACTTTCGGTTTTACCTCGTAACCTCTTGACAGAGTATTTAATGTCTGAATGCCGACAGCATGAAAAATGCTTGAGGCAATGTCGGTTTTTTCAACTTTTCTTGCCAAAAGGTTTTGAATATCAGTTTTAGCGAAAACGCCGCAGCGGGAAGCGATAGGATAATGGTTTTGTGATTTTTCGGCAAGAGAGTTCATGTCCTCAACTTTTACATTAAGTAAAGTTGCCATTTGCTCTATAAATGCGCCTGTTCCGCCTGCGCAGTTTCCGTTCATGCGAATATCGGGCGATTTACCTTTCTGAAAAAAAATCATCTTGGTATCTTCGCCGCCGATGTCGATAAGAGTTTTTACATCTGGGTATTTTTCGTTGACAACATTAGTTGCCGCGATAACCTCTTGAACA
>JAEEXW010000142.1 GCA_016287995.1 Bacteroidales bacterium | reverse complement strand
CAACATCGCCTGCTGAATGTGCAAAGCGTATTCTATACTATCGGTAATACTTTTGTTTTTTTCGATAATTTCCTCATTTTTTTCCATAATGAGTTTGCTTTGCTTACGGATTTCAGAGGTACGTTCTTCAACAATCTGTTCAAGTTTGTGTTTGTCGCGAATAAGTTTTTTCGTGTACGCTTTTATAATAAACCAAACCACCAACGCCAAAAGCAAAACATAAAACACTATTGCCCAAATTGTCATATACCAAGGTGCAAGTATACGGATTGTTATTACAGCCTCCCTGCTTTCCTGAGCATAACAATTGATTGCAACAACGTGAAAAACATACGTCCCCGGCCAAAGGTTAGAATACTCCTTTTTGGTTTCAGTCTTAAAATCCGTCCAATCGTCATCATTGTTTTCCAAAAATGTCTTAAACCTCAAAAACTCAGGATATTCGTAACTTGATGCCGCAAATTCTATTCTAATGCTGCGGTCGGAATACGGCAAAGAAACCACCTTTCCGCCGTAATTAGCCCCAACGATAACCGAATCGTTGTAAATATTTTCTATTCCGCGGATAAGAGCCTTGTATGGTTTTGAAAAATCCTTCTTAATTCTCTCGTCATAATGGATAAAGCCGTCTTGATTGCCGATTATGTAACAGTCTTTTCCAATTGAAGCAACAGAATAAATTTTGTCCATATACGGCATAAACCTTCCTGACTGACACTCCGCCGTAGAGTCGCCCGTCATAGTGTAACGCTCCAAAAGCCAATGTTGAAGGTTAGGGTCTTTGCGGCTGCTTACAACCCTTTTTATCCAAATATTGTTCTGAGCGTCAACATACATCATCTCATAACCGCCTTTTTCACCGAAAGCCGCATTAAGTTTTGAGTAACGGAAAAACTTGTCGGAATCGCTGTCGTATTTGTAAAAACCGTCAGGAGTTCCCATAACGAGTTCTTTGCCCGTGTTGAAAAGATAGTTGCCGATTTCTGACGGCAAACCGTTTTCAGTGCTGTAATTGTTGACCTCACGGACGTAATTATAATTCTCGTTGAAGTTGATTTTGTAAACGCCGTTGCTCTTTTCAGATACCCAGAAATTTCCCTGCCTGTCGGTGTCAATGCTTCTGACCTTGATGTTGAAACCTTCAACACCGTTTCTGTATGACCAACTGCCGTTTTTGTTTTCGTAGACAGAAAAACCGTTGCCGCCGACTGCCACCAAAAGCGACGGGTCGTTTTTTGAAGGCGCAAAGTTAAAAATGTTTCTGTCCTTGTCCACGGGAGAAAGTTTTTGGTCTTTTATCGTTATAAGACCTGTGTTTGTGCCGCCCAAAATCACGCCGCCCAAAGTGTCCAAACACCATACGGCACTTCTTCCGTTGGGATTTTTAAGTTCCTTAAACTTGGGATTGTTAAGCGAATCAGCGTCGCAGACATAAACGGCGTCGGTTCCGAGATAAATTTTGCCGTCTTTTTCTATCGCAGAACGGATTGTTCCCGCAATGCCGGTTGAAACGTTGTCGAATTTTGAAAACGGAGAATACAAATCAAGTATGCATATACCGCTGTTTCCTGCAACCCAAAGCAGATTGCCCGAATCCTCATAAAGAGAATAAATCTGCATTTTGGGCAAAAGTCCTGTTTTTACGACGCGCAGGTTTTTGTCGGTGATGATAACGCCTTTTGAAATCGTTCCGAAAGCAAAACTGCCGTCATGAAGTCTCAAAACCGTGTATACATCTTTGGTAATCAGTTTGTTAAGCGGAATTTCAAGTTTTTCGCATTTGCCGTAACGCGAGGTAAAAATGCCTTCTTCGCGGTTTACAACCACAAAACTGTCAGCAACTTTCAGCACCGAATAAATATCCGTACCTGCCTCATGGAAAGCATGGTTTACTGAAAGCACGCCGTTTTTCAAGGTCATAATTCCGATGCCGGTATGATTTACCAAAACATCTTCCCCGACCTTGAAAACGCCTTTGAACTTTGTGCCTTTTTTGATGCCTTCCAATTGATTTTCAGAAAGTTTTATTTCTTTGACGGAATCGTCTTTCAAGACGTAAAGCACTTCCGGCGACTCAAAAATCACACCCTCGCTCTCCGAAACCGTTACCGAAGAAATATTCGGGTTGTAATTTTTGAAAGTACTGTCAATCAGCGAAATATAATGTACAGCACCGTTTGATTCGTGTTTTAAATAACCGAAATCGTTTGCCGCGCCTACATAAAGCGTATTGTTTTTGCCGTCAATAGCCAGGGCTCTGATTGCAGACTTCTTTGGTGTCTGAGTCAGTGTCCATTTGATTCCGTCAAACTCCAAAATACCGTTTGTATTGCCGAAATACATCACGCCCGAAGTGTCATTGGTAATACTCCAATTCTGATTGTTGGCGGGAAAGTCTTTCGACGAATACGTTTTGGTGTATGGAGAGCCTATTTGTTTAATTTGGGCGTGCGAGATACCGCCGCCCAAACCAACAAACAGCATTAATAACAATATGATATAAAACTTTCTCATCTATATATTATAACGTTTTTACCGCTGCTTCTATTGCCTTCTGCAAGCCGGCAGGATTTTTTCCGCCCGCCGTAGCGTAGAAAGGCTGACCGCCGCCGCCGCCGAGAATCTCTTTTCCCGCCTCGCGGACGATTTGTCCGGCGTTGAGACCGCGCTCTTTTACTACGTTGTCCGAAATTATAACAGATAACGTTGGTTTACCGTCAATTTCCGCACCGAGAACGATGAAAGAATTTTCTACTTGCTGACGGAGTTGGAAAGAAAGGTCTTTCAACAAATCCTTGTTGTCAACTTTTACGATTTCGGCGATAACGTTCAAGCCGTTAACAGTCTTCACTTTGTTTAAAAGCGCGTCTTTTACCGAAACGAGTTTTTCTCTCTGCAAGTTCTCGATTTGTTTTTTGAGAGCGGCGTTTTCGTCTATCAACGCTTTGACAGCCTCCAATGCAGCGATTTCCGTTTTTGCCTTGAAAGTAAGTTTCAAGTCGGAGGTGATTGCGCACTGCTGTCTCAAAAAGTCTTCCGCAGCCTTGCCGGTCAAAGCCTCGATTCTGCGCACGCCCGAAGCGATAGCCGTTTCGGTTATGATTTTGAAAAATCCGATTTTGCCGGTGTTTTGAGTGTGGCAGCCGCCGCAGAGTTCCACCGAAGAGCCGAATTTTACAACCCTAACTTTGTCGCCGTATTTTTCGCCGAAAAGTGCAATCGCACCTTTTGCTTTTGCCTCTTCAATAGGCATATCGCGGTATTCTTCCAAAGCGATAGCCTCGCGTATTTTTTTGTTGACAAACGCTTCAACCTTTTCAATTTCTTCGTCAGAAAGTTTTGAAAAATGCGAAAAGTCAAAACGCAGATATTCGGGGCAGACGAGCGAGCCTTTCTGCTCAACGTGTTTGCCGAGAATTTCTCTAAGTGCCTCATCCAATAAATGGGTAGCGGAATGGTTTGCCTCTGAGGCAGAGCGTTTTTCGATGTTAACAATCGCTTTGAAATCAGCCTTCAAGTTTTTCGGAAGTTCCTTAACGATATGGATTGAGAGGCCGTTTTCTTTCTGAGTGTCAGTGATGTAAATCTTTTCGTCAGCACTTTGCAAAACACCCTGATCGCCGGTCTGACCGCCCATTTCTCCGTAGAAAGGAGTCTTGTCGAAAACGAGTTGGAAATATTTTTTGCCTTTTGCCTCCACCTGACGGTAACGCCAGATTTTTACCGTTTCTTCCAAATTGTCGTAACCGGTAAACTCCTCGGTTGAAAAACTGTTGACTTCAACCCAGTCGGAAGAATCAACTTTTGCGTCCTGACGCGAACGCTCTTTCTGTTTGCCGAGTTCCGTCTCAAACTCTTTCTGGTTCAAGGTCATGCCGTTTTCTTTCAAGATGAGTTCGGTGAGGTCGAGCGGGAAACCGTATGTGTCGTAAAGCACAAAAACTGTTTTGCCGTCAATTTCGGTTTTGTTTTCGCCCTTAGCCGCTGCAACCACCTTGTCAAGAAGTTTGATACCTGTTTCCAACGTTTTCAAGAAAGAGGTTTCTTCTTCGATGATAACTTTTTCGATGATGTCTTTCTGAGCAGTGAGTTCGGGATAAGCCTCGCCCATAACCGAAATAAACACCGGCAAAAGTTTGTATATAAACGGGTCTGACTGATTCAAGAACGTGTAAGCGTAACGGACTGCGCGTCTTAAAATTCTGCGGATAACGTAGCCGGCTTTTGCATTAGAAGGCAGTTGACCGTCAGCAATTGCGAAAGAAATTGCGCGGATATGATCGGCAATAACTCTCATTGCGACATCTGTTTTTTCTGCTGCACCGTATTTTATGCCGGTCAGTCTTGCAATTTCTTGAATTACAGGCTGAAAAATATCTGTATCATAATTTGATTGTTTGCCTTGAAGTGCCATACAAAGTCTTTCAAAGCCCATTCCTGTATCAACGTGTTTTGCTGGAAGCGGTTCAAGAGAGCCGTCGGCTTTGCGGTTGAACTGCATGAAAACCAAGTTCCAAATTTCGATAACTTGCGGGTGCGATTGATTTACGAGTTCTACGCCCGGAATTTTTGCCCTTTCCTCGTCGCTTCTAAGGTCGATGTGAATTTCCGAGCAGGGACCGCAGGGACCTGTCGCGCCCATTTCCCAAAAGTTGTCGTGCTTGTTGCCCATGATAACGCGGTCGGCGGGCAAATGTTTCAGCCAATAGCCTTTTGCCTCTTCGTCGGCGGAAAGGTTTTCGTCTGCCGCGCCTTCAAAAACAGTCGCGTAAAGACGGTTTTTGTCGAGTTTTACGACTTCCGTCAGATATTCCCAAGCCCAGTCGATGATTTCTTTTTTGAAATAATCGCCGAAAGACCAGTTGCCCAACATCTCGAACATAGTGTGGTGATAGGTGTCATGACCTACTTCTTCGAGGTCGTTGTGCTTGCCGGAGACCCTCAGACATTTCTGAGAATCAGCGACACGTTTGTATTTTGCGGGCTCGTTGCCCAAAAAAATGTCTTTAAACTGATTCATGCCCGCGTTTGTAAACATCAAAGTCGGGTCGTTTTTCACTACCATAGGTGCGCTCGGCACAATTTTATGGTCTTTTTTCGCAAAAAAATCCAAGAAAGATTTGCGTATTTCTTTTGAAGTCATCATATTAAAAAATTCCTTAAAAATTTATTGCGCAAAGTTAGTGTTTTTATTTTAATTTTTTATATCTTTACCCGAAATTTTTTTAAGGTTTACCCGGAAGAAAAACTTAAATGAACAGGATAGGAATTATAATTTCGATTTTGGCTGTGCCTCTGGTGTTGATAGTGTTTTTTGTACTCCATGTCAACATCCTGAAAAACTATGCCTACGAAACCGAAAAGTCAAATTTGATATACACGATAGGCAACCGTGAAAATACCGTCATGGACATCGTAAGAGATTATTCCTCATACGATGAATTTGTTGAAATGACTTTGCAGCACGATACTGCATGGATTAAACAAAATGTTTACAACATCATTGATGATTACGACCTTTCGGGAGTTGCCGTTTTGGACAGTCTTGGTAAAGTGATTTTTTATCATTACAAGGGCGGAAATGTCAACTTCAAAGAACTCACAGAAAAAGAATCCTCGGATTTTTTGCCGCTCTTCTACGAGGCCAACATCTTAACTTACAACAAAGCAATCGGCGACAGCGTTTATACGACGATTGTATCAAGGCTTAGAAACACCGACAAAAGTTTTTCGGAAACGCCATTTTATTTTTTGGTAGTTAACAGACTCAACACCAAAGGAATGCACCGTTCCAAAGTCTATCTCAACAGCGACACTTTGGAGGCGAAGGTAGCCCCTCACCTATTGTCAATAGCACTGAAAAATCCTGCTGGCAAAAAATTTGGTTATCTAACTTTTTTGTTTTCAGAGAATTACGATTATATTTTCGGCAAAGTAAATATAATTTTCTTTGCGACACTAATAGTTGTGGTATTGATGATTTTGATTTTAGTTTTCAAAGCGCACAAACCCGCAACAACGACTCAAAACCTTCCCGCGATTCACGTAGTGGAGCATGAGGAAGAAAACACCCAACAAAAAATCTTTGAAAAGGCAGTTTCTCAAAACTATCTCGGCTTTATTATTACCGACCCATTAGGAAAAATCACCTACGCAAACCAGAGTTTTGAAAATGCCACTCTGTATTCTTTGCAGGAACTTATTGAATTACAGCCTGTTTTGTTTTGGTCAGAAGGCGGTCTGCCGATTTTCAACTATGATTTTTGGCGCAGACTTTCGCTCGGAAAGGCTTGGAAAGGCGAAATTTTCTGCCGTAGAAAAGATGCCTCGCAACTAAGGCTTTCAGCAACTTTTTCACCGATAAAAAAAGACAGTTTTGTAACAGGCTATTCAGCTGTTTTTGAGGACGTTACCAAAGACAACACGGCAGAAGACGAATTGAAGGAATTCAACAAGACATATTCTGCAATTTTGGATAATTGCAGCGACACTATTTTAATTTACGACTACGAGAAAAAACAAACCATCTTTGTAAGCCCTGCAATCAAAGAACTTACGGGCTACACTCAAAAAGAATTTGTGGAAAAACGCCTTTCAGAAATTCTTGAACCCTCATCGTACCAACGCATAAAACTCGCTTTTTCAAAAAGTCTGCTCGAAAATCCGGAATTAACGCGCAACGGCAAAATGCGTTTTATCTGCAAAGTAAAATGTTATACGGGCAACTATGTTGACGTAGAACTTTCGATGAGTCTTATTTTCAAAACACCCGAAGACTCTTACCCGTCGGAAATCGTCATCGTGGCGCATGACATTACCGAAACGCAAAAAATCTTGAAACGGCTTTCGGATTCTCAGGAAAAATACCGCATGATTGCCGAAAACACCGCCGACATGATTTGGAAAGTTGACTGCATAACATTGAACATCAATTATGTCAGCAACTCTGAGGAAAGAATGTTAGGCTACCCGAAAAGCGAATTCACGAAAATGAATCTCCGCGACATTCTTCCGGGCGAAGCCTTAAACAGAATCGTTATGAAAGGCAGTCAAATGGTTCAAGACGGCGTTCCGTCTGAGGTCTACCATAGGTTCAAATGTCCGATTTACTGCAAAAACGGCGAAGTCAAAGAACTC
>JAEEXW010000141.1 GCA_016287995.1 Bacteroidales bacterium | reverse complement strand
TGCTTTTGGCTTTTATCTCCCTGACAAAATCAGGCAGTGCCATTGTTTTGGGCAAAGTTGTTAAAATATGTACGTGGCTGTTAATACCGCCGATTTTTAGCGGTATGCCGCCGTGTCCGCTGATTACACCGCCTATATATTTAAAAACGGTGGGCAAATCTTCTTCGCGAATCAGCGATTTGCTGTCTTTTACATGAAAGACAATGTGCAAATATATCTTAACTAATGTATTTGCCATAAAAATTCCATACCGTTAACACTTATTGTCTTTTTCCCTGAGTTCTACTCTGCGGATTTTGCCGGAGATGGTTTTCGGGAGTTCGTCGACAAACTCTATAACACGCGGATATTTATAAGGCGCGGTCGTGTTTTTTACGTGGTCTTGAATTTCTTTTATTAACTTCTCGCTCGGAGTATAACCTTTTGCTAAAACTATCGTCGCTTTCACCACACAACCTCTTACGGGGTCGGGAACTCCTGTTACGGCACATTCCACAACGGCAGGGTGAGTCATGCACGCACTTTCTACTTCAAAAGGTCCTATTCTGTAACCAGAACTTTTTATAACATCGTCCGTTCTGCCTACAAACCAAAAATAGCCGTCTTCGTCTTTGTAAGCAACGTCGCCCGTGTGATAAATTTTCCCATCGTTTGTGATGACGGTTTTCGTTAACTCCTTGTCGCGGAAATACTCTTTGAAAAGTCCGAGCGGACGTTTTTTGTCAAGACGGATAACTATTTCACCATGTTCGCCGGTCTTAACGGTGTTGCCGTCTTGGTCTACGATGTCAATGTCATAATTTGGATTCGGGATACCCATAGAACCCGGCTTCGGTGTCATCCACGGAAATGTCGCAATGGAAAGTGTCGTTTCTGTCTGTCCGAAACCTTCGTAAATGTTAAGCCCCGTGATTTTCTTCATCGTCTCAAAAACAGATGAGTTCAAAGCCTCGCCTGCCGTGGTTATATATCTTAAATGCGACAAGTCAAACTTCGACAAATCTTCTTTTATTAAGAACCTGTAAACCGTTGGAGGTGCGCAGAAAGTTGAAACCTTATATTTGCAGATTTTTTCCAAAAGGTCTTTCGGGGTAAATTTTTCGTGGTCGTAAACAAAAACACACGCCCCGACAATCCATTGACCGTAAAGTTTGCCCCAGACGGCTTTGCCCCAACCCGTATCGGCAACGGTTAAATGTATGTCATCAGGTGTGAGGTTGTGCCAATATGCTGCCGTTGTTATGTGTCCCAAAGGATACGTGAAAGAGTGTGCAACCATTTTCGGCTCGGCAGAAGTGCCGGAGGTGAAATATATCAGCGAAATGTCGTCGTTTGTGTTTACGTTTTCGGGGCGGACAAACGGTTTGGCGTTTTCGATACCTTTGTTGAAATCTTCGTAACCTTCGGGAATCTCAGGACCTACGGAAATAAGTTTTTCAACCGTCGGAGATTCGTCCATTGCAGAGGATACGTGTTCCAAAATCAACGGGTCGCCGCAACAAACAATCGCTTTTATGCCTGCTGAATTGTTGCGGTAAATAATATCATGTTTTGTTAAAAGATGTGTTGCAGGAATTACTATCGCGCCTATTTTGTGAAGTGCAACGATTGAATACCAAAAATGATAGTGGCGTTTTAGGATAAGCATTACACGGTCGCCTTTTTTTATTCCCAAACTCATAAAGTATGAGGCGGTTTTGTCGGTGTAATCTTTCATTTCTTGAAAAGTAAATTTGTGTTCCTGACCTTTGTCGTTGACCCAAATCATCGCTAATTTTTGCGGGGCTTCTTTTGCCCAAGCGTCAACTACATCGTATCCGAAATTAAAATTTTCAGGAACTTTAACTTCATAATTTTTCTCAAAATCGTCCAAATCTTTAAACGATGTCTGTTTTAAAAAGCGTTCTAACATTTTTGTCTGTAATTTTTTATAACGGCGCAAAGATAAAAAAAAACTTTTATTTCCGTAGTTGCACTTTTGCTTTTTATGAAAAATTATACAAAAAAAGGAGTGTTTCGATTTTTTATCAATGGTTTATGTTTCGTTTTTTATTTTGCAGGGGTTTATGTTTCTATGAAACAACACCGCCTGCCTAATATATATCGCCCCTCCGGGGCTGCAAATCAAGTCAATCTTCCATTATTATTTTTGGAGCCGGCATCTCAGGACATGGTGTATTATTGCAATAGTCATCAGAATACCAGTCGTAAAGATAAGAGAACCAACTGAGTGCAGGGGTGTTAGTGTTAAGTGTCAAAATGTTTTTTGTGAACGATGAATGTCCGTTATTGTCAAATTCAACGACACCTATATTTTTTTTGTCGAATATGTATAACCGTCCGTCTATTCCAAAGTGCATTGTTAGCAGGAGAGGTGATTTCAATGAAAATTGACAGTTTGTTTTCATATTGTCGAAATCAGGAGTATCATTAACAATAGGTATTTCTACAATCTCTAATTCATGATTTTTACGCACAGCGTAGTAAACTTTGGAATTGTCGGGGGAAAAAGCACTTGCCATAACAGTTTTCCCCTCAAAAGTGTGTGTGGCAGTAAGTTTGAATGTCGCCGTTCTTTTGTTGAACAGTCCAAAATAAATACCATCATTCTGAGAATTTCTTTCTATGCGGTCGCATCCTGTATAATATTTACAATTCCACGACAATTTCCAACCTAACTCCTTGGGAAAGTCGTTATTGCTTAGAGGTGTTTTGTGTGCTTGACTGATACCATTTGAGGTGAGCAGTTGTCTGTTAATTGATTTTCCGTTGTGTTGAATCAGCCATATACCGCTGCAATCTGCATTGTAAACAGCCTGAAAATTTTGAAAAACAGCATTTTTCTCCACTGATATGATTTCATTTTTATCAATGTCGATTTTGCATAATGTACCGTCTCCCATACAACAAATGATGTTGTCATTGTTTGGCATTGGAATTAAATGAGAGAAGGAGGGTGTCTGTTCCCCTTCATATTGAATTTTGTTGCCTTTACTGTCATATAGTGTTGCACCTACAACAACAAGCCTAATCGCGCCATCAGCATCAATATACATTTCTTTTCGTTTATTTTCAGTATCGTAAAATGGCGGTTCTAATTGTTGGATAGTAACTGGATTCGTGCTAAAATCAAATAAATAGTTTCCAATAATCCATTTGCTGACATGCTTGGTTTGTGCCATCGTATCAAATGCAAAAGCAACGACCAAAATTAATATGGTCGTTGCTTTTATAATATATCTTTTTACTACCATTTTCCTGCGGGAATATCACGTACAAGACGAACTCGTGCGTATACATCTGGATTGTTAGTACACATTTCAGTAAAAGAATCTTTTCCTGGTGTGAAAAAACCATATACACCACATCCTTCATGTATGCTTGGAGCCATTCCATAATACTCATACGTGGAATTGACAGGAAATAACCATAGACAAGCATGACCGTTACCATGATTGGACATATTAGGACTTGGAGAGTATATTCCATCGTATTTTATTTGTAGAGCATCACATCCATCAGAGAAATCGCCAACAATTTTTTGGAATTTTTGCCAATCAATGACATTAGCAATATGGAATCCTTTTTCTTCTTCTATATCTTCATTTGCGATATATTCATCCCAAGAACCAGGAAACATATCAAAGAGATCTCCTTGCCATTTGTAGAAATATTCTGTTTTTGTTGCATCCTCTTTATTTGGTACTGTATATGCTTCAAAATAATCTTCATGTAAATCGGACAAAAACCACTCCTGCATCAATGTGCCGTTCTTGTTACTTATTTTTAAAGTTTGATATGGGACATCATATTCCTCAGTTTCAAAGTTATACAGGAATACTTTACCTGTTTTTTTCTTAAATCCTTTTACTTTCTTGGATAATGTAATATCATTATCACTCATGTCATGAATTTTGACTACACATTCAAAATCATTTTTTTGAAAATCGGTTTCTGTACTCTCATCACCATCTTGGCATCCCATTACCATAAAGAGCAATGTCGCAAAAGAGAACAATTTGAGCATACATTGCTTTTTCTTTTTTTTATAATTCATGTTATTTTAATACTTTTTGCCTACTCTTCTTGGGTTTTTCGGCTTACACCCACTTTATAATATGTAGTACTCCATATTTTTGATACAAAGTTAAAATAAATATTTTTAAACCAAAAGTTAAAAGATACTAAATGGTGTATATGTTTATTTACATAATCTACCACTTATATAGGGTTTGTATAAAAAAAAGGAGTGCAGGCGTCTCCGCCTGCCTGATTGAAACATAGACTCCAATCAAGGCAGGCTGGAAGCCTGCACTCCAATAATGCACGTCAATTAAAATTATTTCGATGTTTTCGGCATAAGATAGATAAGTGTTTCGTTGACAAGACTTATAAACGAGGCTGTATCCTTGTCGCCGTTGATTACGGAATACGCCTCTACATAATTCCTGAGTGCCGAATAATCTTCCAACGCCTGATTTCTTGCCTTCAAACTTTTGCCTTTTGCAGCGGCTCGGTCGTTGTCTCGGCTGAGACTGTACTCTCGGAATTTTGCGGTGAGTTTTTCCATCTCCGTAACACAGGTTTCCAAACCAAGTGATGTCAGGGTTTTGCTTTGAGGTTTCAGGGCGGAGATTAACGCCTCGTAGTCTGCAAACTTCTTTTTAAGACCCGTGCGCGGCACGTTGCCGACTGTCTTCAACGAAAGTTTCAGTTTTTCCGCCTCCGTCTGCTCCTGACCGCTCTTAAACAAAACCGCGTAGTCGAGCATTGTGCGGATTTTTTTGAAATAATTGTCCATCTCTAAGGCAACGGCAGAAAGTTGCGGAGTGTAGTTGCTTGTTTTTGCCTCCGACCTTGTTTCGTTGAAAGCCTTCGCCGAGGTTTTGAGCGATGAAACATACTTTGAAAAAGCGTTGTTCTTTAACGAGTCTGACGCTTTGACGACTCTCTGTAAAAATTCGTCGAAAGTCTGGTTCGAGATTCTTACAATCTGTTTTCTTAAAATCAAATTTCTCATTTTTTTAAATATTAAAGTTGTTGATTAAATTTTTCGCTGCAAAGATAGAAGTGTTGTTTTAAATATGCAAATTTTTATGTGATTTTTTTAATGTTTACTTTATTTTTATTATATTATTATAATACTTTTTTATAACAAAAACGCTATTGTATTATATCAAAACAGCGTTTTTTATTAATTGTTAATTAAAGTTAAAAATTCAATGTTAACAAAATTGCAAAATGAAAATTGCAAGGTGCGGAATGACTTTGTTGTCATGACAAAACCATTTCGCACCTTGCAATGATGACTTTGTTGTCATGACAAAACCATTTTACACCTTGCAATGATGACTTTGTTGTTATGACAAAATCATTTTGCACCTTGCAATGATGACTTTGTTGTTATGACAAAATCATTTTGCATTGTGTTATTCATTCGCGGGGACACACCCACCGAGGGGACACATCCACCGGGGGGATACATCCACCGGGGGTTAACACCCCCGGCTATAATGTGCCGCCCCGTTGGGGCTTTGCGGCGCGTTAGTGTTTCCGCAACGGTTACGATACCCAATCGGAAATCAAAGCCCCAACGGGGCGACACATAATAGACGGGGGTGTAAACCCCCGGTGTGTGTAACCCCGATATGTGTTAACCCTCGGTAAATTTAAAATTCAATCTCAATATTTGCCGGCGGTACAGTTACTTTTTCACCTGTCAGCGGGTCGTTGCCGAAATCAAGTGTTACGGTAAAAGTATATTTGCCGGGGGCGGGAAATTTTTTGCAAAGCAATTTTGTATAGGCATCGCCTAATATTGAAATTGGTTTTAAATCTTGTAGCGGGACAAGTGAATCAACAAAGAAATCATAGTTGTACCCATTCTTAATGAAATCGTATGCAGAAAAATAATGGATATAAACGATGTCATTCAGTGGTGTACCTACAAGATGGTCTTCATCAAAATCACGGTCGCAAACAATATTAACACTATTAAGTGGTGCTGCCATTACATCTTGCCATAAATCCATATTATGACTTTCGGTGTATGAAGTATCGCCATAATATTTTGCATATTCATTAAACTTTGTATGAAGTATTTCGTTTTTTAATGCTTTGTCAATAAACCAAGGATAAATTTTCTCCCGTGTACTATCTTCCGGAATTATAGTAAATCCCCAAGAAGTTTCGCCTTTAGACGCAGGTGCATATAGCACATTTGGTATTATGAAATGCTCCAAGTAGTTGCCTGAACAGTAATTCCCACTATATACAGCATTGGAATCTTTTTGGGGAACTTCATCCCCTTGATTGCCGTCTTTGTTACATCCAATAAAGATGCACAGACTAATAATGGATAATAAAAAAATCTTCTTCATAATTTTGGTAATTTAAAGGTTTTAATTTATTTTGTGAATCACGTTGCAAATATAACGCAGTTTGTTTTACGATACAATACCCCATTTGGGGTATTTTTATGGGAAAGCATAAAATTTATATACCCCAAACGGGTGATATTTTTACCACAAACTGTTATTTAATACATATCTTACTGCCTCGGTTATATTGCCGACATGTAGTTTTTTATAAAGGTGTTTTTTTTGTGTTCTAATGGTTTCGGTACTCGATGAGGTTTTTTCAGCAATTTCAGCAGAAGTAAAACCTTGCACTGATAAACAGATTATTTCTTTTTCTTTGTCAGTTAAAAATATTTTTCGTTTTTTTATCCATTTTTTCAGCGGTAGGGAATATTCGTATTTATATTCGCTGCGAGGAGAGTCCATAACTATATTGCCCGAAGTTTTGCTTGAAGATAATGAAACTACACAAATCGCCATAGTAATGTTATTGTTTTCAACAACTATCGGTGTATAACGTTGGTTTACCATCAAAGTCGCAAACTTAAAATCGTATGATACGACAAAATTTGCACATTCGTTGTTAGGAATACTATTCCAAAATTCAAAGACGGCATTGTTAATATCGAAGAGCATTTCCAAGTCTTCATCGTTGATATATTTGAGGTAGAAGTCATATCCGTGTTTGGTAATTTCGTTTGATGTTGCATCACACCATTTCGCAATATTTTGCGAGACGTATAAGACAGTTTGTTGCAGGTAATCGAATATATACGCACCGCATC
>JAEEXW010000140.1 GCA_016287995.1 Bacteroidales bacterium | reverse complement strand
CGTAAGACCTTCCGCTTCGGCTTGGTAGTTTCTGATGATTCTGTGCCTTAAAACAGGCAGCGCAACGGCTTTAACATCGTCAATATCAGGCGAATATTTGCCGTGAAGAAGGGCGTATGTCTTTGCGCCGGTTATCAAATATTGCGAGGCTCTCGGACCTGCTCCCCAGTTGAGGTATTTGTCGGCAAGCGGGTCAGAATTTTTGGTTTTCGGTCTTGTTTTGGCCGCAAGACTTACCGCATATTTTATAACGTTGTCTGCAACAGGCGCACGTTTTATCAAGTCGCGGAAATAAATTATATCTTTTGATGAGAGTACTTTTTGCGGCTCAATTACGGTATCTTTTGTTGTGTTTTTAACGATTGTGATTTCGTCTTCCAAGTCAGGATAATCCAAAATTACGTTGAACATAAAACGGTCTAACTGCGCCTCGGGTAGGGGATAAGTACCTTCTTGCTCAACGGGGTTTTGTGTCGCCAAAACAAAAAACGGTTCTTCCAATTTGTAATTGTTGCCCGAAACGGTTACCGTATGCTCCTGCATTGCCTCCAAAAGCGCAGACTGTGTCTTGGGCGGGGTACGGTTTATCTCGTCAGCCAAAATAATGTTGGCAAAAACAGGACCTTTTACAAACTTGAACTGCTTGTTTTCGTCCAAAATTTCCGAACCCGTAATATCGCTTGGCATCAAGTCGGGCGTAAACTGGATTCTCTTATATTTTAAGTCCAAGGCCTTTGATATAGTATTGACTAACAATGTTTTAGCCAAACCCGGAACACCAACCAAAAGACAGTGTCCGCCGGCAAACATCACCGTTAAGACTTGTTCTATAATTTCTTTTTGACCGTAAACCACTCTGCCGATTTCTTTCAAAAGTTCGTCGTGCTTTACTTTGAGTGCTTCTGCTCCCTGAATGTCATCTTTGTATTCTGCCATTTTTCTATTTTTTTAAGTCTGTGTGAAGCCAACCGTCGTATTCAAACGGACAACTTTTGTAACTTTTATCAATTCTTATGTATGTTGACTGTGCTTTTTCGCCAATCCATTTGTCGTATGCCTTTTTGTATTTTTTGTCCATAGCCATATCCTGAATCTCTTGATAATCAGTCTCTATGGAGGCTTGATGTGGCAAAACTTTTGACTTTATCAAAATGATTTTGTAGACCGTGTTGCCTTTGTCGTCGTAAGTTTCAAAAGGCTTGGAAAATTCGCCCTCTTCAAGATTTTTTATGTTGTAATACGTTGCGGGCAAAATCTGGTCAACCTCAAATTTGGCGTTGCCGGAATACGGGTTTACAACAAGTCCGCCGTTTTTAGCGGTTTTGTCGTCCTCGGAAAACAGTTTTGCCGCGTCTTCAAAACTGTATTTTTTTTCGGTTAAAGCCGTGTAAACGCTGTCAGCGGTTTTTTTGGCCTTGTTTTTTGCTGCCATGCTGAATTTCGGTTTCATCAAAATATGGCGGACGTTGATTCTTTCGCCTTTACGGTCAATTAGTTGGATAATGTGGTATCCGAAATCCGATTTTATGACATCCGAAATAGAATCTTTTTTCAACGCGAAAGCCGCCGTTGCAAATTCAGGTACGAGTTCACCTCTTGACATCATGCCGAGTTCGCCGCCTTTTGCCGAAGAGCCGGGGTCTTCCGAATACAAAATGGCTTTGGTTTCAAAAAGTGCACCTTCGTTTAAAACTTCGTTTTTAATATCAAGAAGACGTTTTTTAACGTTTTCGATGTCCGTTTTCGAGATTTCCGGATAGAAGACGATTTGGTTCATTTCTATCGTCAAGTCAATCAGCGGCAACGAATCTTTGGAAAGCGTTTTGTAGAACTTATTGACTTCAGAGGGCGTAATTTTTATGTCTTTTGTGATTTGATTACGCTCGCGTTGAGAGAGAAGTTGGTCTTCGGTGATGTCGCGCAAATCCTCTTTGATTTCGCCGATTGGCTTGTTGAAATACTCTTCAACTTTGCTGATTCCGCCGAGTTGGTCTATAAAGCCTTGCATACGGTTTTGGATTTCGGCATCCACTTCTTTTTCCGTAACCTCCAAAGAGTCTATTTCTGCCTGAGTAACAAGCAGTTTGTTATACAGCATATCTTCATAAATGCTGCATTTGCTGACGTTTTTGTTATGAGCCTTAGCCTGAACTAACTGCTCTTGAACGGTTGATTCAAGTATGATTTTATTGCCTACTATGCCTACAACTTTATCAACAATGATAGTATCCTTTGGTGTTTCTTGTTTTATGTTTTGTGCCGATGAAGAAGAAAACGCCAACAAGGACAAAACTACCGGAATAATTCTAATTTTATTTAATTTAATCATTTTTTTGATCTGTTTTTTGTGCGGGTTTGTTGAAATATTCAAGATTACCGTCTGTTACGGCTTTGTCGTAAACACTTTTTTCTAACTCGCTTATTAACTTATTTTTGCGCGTATTTATTATACTTTGTTCGATAAAATAACGGGCAGTTTCAAAAGGCGTTTTTGAACCTACCGGAGTATAATCTTTGATTTTAACAAGCCAAATGCTGTGGTCTTGTTCGTCAAGCGAGATAATGCCGTGTACTTTCAGAATTTCGTTTCTTTCGCTTATAACACCCGGCAAAACATCGCATAATTGTCTGAGCGTTATCCAGCGTCCGTCAAAATCGTTGTAATTTTGGGCGTTTTCTTTGACGTATTCTATAAGTGCGGCAGAGTCTATATCGTTTTTATATTCCAACAATTTTTTCATTTCTTTAATTGTTGAAGGTTCATCGTCAACTAAAACGCAAACAACTCTTACCATTGACGAGTTCAGTTTGAAATCGTCTTGATGTTTTTCGTAATAATCCCTTGCTTGTTGCACTGTTACAACAGTATCAAGATTTTGCGAAATAAATTCATCTTTATATTTGTATATCAGTAGATTGTTGCGGTATTCCTCCAATTTTTTCTCAACGTTTTTTTGTTCTTGCGTGAGGTTTAGTTCCGCTTTTTTTATCATGAGTTGTTGTTTTGCCCAAACGTTTATGTAATTGTTGACTTTTGCCGCACTATCTTCGGTAGATAGACCGCGCGGTATCAAGTCTTCAAGGTCTTCAAAAAAGAGATAACTATCATAAACTTTTACTAACGGTGTTTTACCGTTGAATTTGTCTTCTTTGGCACACGAACCAATTAACAACAATGCAGATAACAGCAATGTTATTTTGTATTTTCCCATATTTCAAGTTTATATTTTCGTCTTAAATCTTTTATGTAATTTTCTTTTTGGCTTTGAATATAATGCAAATATACCAAAGGGTGAATTTCTTTCGCCGACAAATCTTCCGGCAGTTTTTCGATTGTAGTAACTGCCAAAATATGTTCGTTTTCAAGAACGGTTATTTTGCCATAATTACCTGAATCATAGTCGTTTATAATTTTGTCAGCAAGTGGGTTGTCTCCTTTTTGAAATACACCGCTTTTAATGGGTTTCAAAAATGAAGTTTCTTTACCGCCGCCGTTTTTTTGTACAAATTTAAGGGCTTTTTTGCGGTTTTTATCTGTTAAATAATCATAAAAATCAATTTGGAGAACATGGCTTGTTTTGTATGACAGTCCGGAAGTTTTATAAAAAGCGTAAACTTTTTGCTCGTCAGAGGCATTTTGCAAGAATCCATTCTTGTTTTCTGCTAATTTATAAAGTTCGTAATTGGAGAAAACCCTCATTTTTGAAATATAATTTTTGTTGTTTTTTAAGATTTCAAAAATTTTGAGTCCCGCCAACATTCTCAAATATTCGTCGTATTTTTCTTGAAGATAATGTTCTATTGCATCGTAGGGCGATTCTGACTGCGTGTCGTAAACATACTGCGCAAAATCGCCTAAGGTGTATTCTGTGCCGTAAAATTTGAAAAGCGGGTCAGAATAAAAGCCTAAATATCCTTCGGGTTTCCATTTGCCCATGTAGATTGTTGAGTCAGGAAAAAGTTTGTAAAGCGGTTTTATTGACGATAATTTTTTATAGCCCGAATTGACTTTTAAGGAATCAAAAAAATCATCATAACACTTTTTATAAGCGTTGTTGCCGTAAAATTTTTCTTCAATTTCTTTGGTATAATTTTCGTCAAAAACTTTTAGAGTTCTGTTTTCGAGTTTTACAAAACCGATAAAATAATCCGTCTCAAAAACCGGTGACAAATCACCAATTTTTTCGGTCTTGGAAATTTGCGTTGAAAAATGCTTGTACGCGCTCTCCAAACTTGTTTCAAAAGTTTTGTGCGGAAATTCGGAATATTTTTCCTGAACGGTCAAAAGACTTGTACCGTTATTCAAATCCTTGTAGGCCTCGCTTATAACATTGCGGATTGAATCGTTGTAAAGCGGGGATTTTTTCTTATATTTTAATACTATGCCGAGTGTTACAGTTGATACTGCTTCACGTTTGCCTTCTACTTTTATGATGTAGAAAAAATCGCCGCTTCTAACGGGCATCGACCATTCTGTCTGGTCATAATGCGAAATAATGTAATTTTCAGCCGTGTAGCCGCAGTTGAAGTCGCACGGAGCAACCCAACCAAGAAGTCCGCCGTTAAAACTTGCGTTTTCGTCGTCAGAGAGTTGACGGGCGAGCCTCGAAAAATTATAACCGCTTAATAGTCTGTCTCTTATCTTCATCGCTTTTCTGTAAGCAACCAAAGTATCGGTTTTTGAATTAGCGGAAATTTTTACTTTTATGTAACTTACTCTGTATTGGTATTTTGAGCGTTCAACACTTTCTTTTAAATACTTTTGAGCGGTTTCCGATGAGAAAACATGCTGCGTGATTAAAAAGTTGCCGTAATAGTTAACCGCTTGACGGTAAACTTTCGACGTGTCAAGTTTTCTTTGTTTCGCGTCATAAACCTCTAATCTATAATCGGCGTACATTTCTACCAAACGGTTGAAATCCCAATCGTCTTCTTCTTTTATAACACCCTGACTATCAGCGTTAAACTCGTCCATATTGACATTTTTGCCGTCAATAGAAAAGAGAGTTTGAGCCTTTAAAGTCAAAAACGAAAATGTAAAAAATATGATAAAAACAATTCTGTACATTCTTTAACAAAAAATTTTGCGCAAAGTTACTAAAAAAATATTATCTTTGCAAAAGTAAATTTTTTCTCATTATGAGTATTTACTCCGACATATTAAAAAAGTATTGGGGCTATGACGGTTTTCGTCCGTTGCAGGAAGATATTATCCGCTCTGTTGCTGAGTACGGAAAAGACACTCTTGGACTTTTGCCCACGGGCGGTGGAAAAAGCATAATTTTTCAAGTCCCCGCACTTGCAAAAGAGGGCGTGTGTATAGTTATAACACCGCTTATCGCCTTAATGAAAGACCAAGTGGAAAACCTCAGACGCAGAAATATTAGAGCCGTAGCCGTATATTCCGGCATGACGCAGCAAGAAATTATTAGCGCGTTTGATTCTTGTATTCTCGGTAGTACAAAATTTCTTTATCTTTCGCCGGAGCGGCTTTTTACGCCACTTTTTAACGAAAAAATAAAGCAAATCAACGTTAACATTTTGGCTGTTGACGAGGCGCATTGTATTTCGCAGTGGGGCTACGATTTCCGTCCGTCATACCTTAAAATCGCAGATGTTAGAAAGATGTTGCCGAAGGTTCCCGTTCTTGCGCTGACAGCAACTGCGACAAAAGAAGTCGCCGATGACATTCAGAAAAAACTTTTGTTTAAGGAAAAAAATCTTTTTCAGAAAAGTTTTGAGCGTAAAAACTTGATTTACATTGTCAGAAAGGTTGATGACAAGGACAATTATATGTTACGTATACTTAACTCTCAACCCGGAACGGGCATTGTCTATGTCAGAAATCGTAAACGAACGAAAGAGGCGGCTGAATTTTTGCAAAAAAACAATATTTCGGCGGATTATTTTCATGCGGGGCTGACACAGGAGTGGAAAAATTACCGTCAGGAGCAGTGGAAAAACGGAAATATTCGCGTTATTTGTTCAACTAACGCTTTCGGAAGGGGCATTGACAAACCCGATGTTAGAAGCGTGATTCATATTGATTTACCTGACTCTATTGAGGGATATTTTCAAGAGGCCGGACGCGCCGGTCGAGACGAAAAAAAGGCTTACGCAGTTTTGCTTTACAATCAGACCGACATCACAAATCTCAAACGAAACCTTACAAACTCGTTTCCCGAAAAAAAATATATACGTCAGGTTTACAATGCGTTAGGAAATTATTTTCAAATTCCTATTGGAACGGCGGAGGGTTCGATGTTTCCGTTCAAATTGTATGATTTTGCTATGAAATACAATATGAACCAAGTTCAAGTGTTAAGTGCGCTTAAAATTTTGCAGCGTAACGGTTATATTGAAACAACTGACGAAGTTACTTCAAAAGCAAAATTTAAGTTTTTGGTTTCGCAAATGGATTTGTACAAATTTCAGGTGAAAAACACTGGTTTTGATTACTTTATAAAAATGCTTTTGAGAAGTTATGAGGGTATTTTTTCTGATTATGCAGAAATTGACGAAGATGCAGTAGCGCGGCGCGAGCGTTGCCACGTTGATGTGGTTTACGGTTATATGGATAAGTTGGCATCGCAAAAAATAATTTCTTATATTCCGAAAAAATCAACGCCGTATCTTATTTATACTCAGGCGCGTATCGACGAGAAAAGCCTTATCATCAAGCCCGAAACTTACGAACTTTTGAAAGAAAAATATGAAGCGCGGATTAACGCCATGATAAAATATTGTCTTAACGGTGAGGTTTGCCGTTCAAAACAATTGATTTCGTATTTTGGTCAAGAAGAAGTTGGAGATTGCCTCGAATGTGATGTTTGTCGCAAGAAAAAAGAGAAAACCTCAGAGCCGGAAGTGTTTGACAAGGTTTTTGATGCGGTTTATGCTTTGGTGAAAAAAGAGCCGCAAAGTATTGATAAGATTTTGGATTTTTACGGTGAATACAAATCTGATTTTGTGAAAAATATAGTTTTTAAAATGCAAAACGACGGTGTATTAGTTTTAAAAGATGACGGTTTGCTTTATTTGGGAGAATGAAATATTTTGATTAATTTTGTGGCGGAAAAAAATTAATAATAAAAAATTATGACTAACAGAAAAAGAAACATTGTAATTACCGGTGGGGCGGGATTTA
>JAEEXW010000139.1 GCA_016287995.1 Bacteroidales bacterium | reverse complement strand
CTCGGCGTAGGGCTTGACAAAACAGGATTAGCAAAACACCTTGTAGAGGCAATTCCATTTAATTCTTGGCCGACAATGTTAATCATAATAGGTAGCGGAATTTTATGTTGTTTGATGAGTACCTTTATGTCAAACTCAGCAACCGCAGCACTCCTAATTCCGATTCTTTTGGCAGTCGGCTTGGGAATAAAAGACCAATTGGAGGCTTTCGGCGGAATTTCAACATTGTTAATCGGTTTGGCATTAAGTGCATCGTTTGCAATGGCATTACCGATTTCTACGCCGCCTAACGCGCTCGCCTACGCAAAAGGCTTTATCAAACAAAAAGATATGGCAACGGTCGGCATTATTGTCGGCGTAATTGCAATCGCGTTAGCGTATATCTTGTTGATAACGATTAAAGGATTGTAATGGAAACCTATTACAAAATAAAAGAAAATGAAGCAGGGTGCGACGAAGCAGGGCGCGGTTGTTTAGCCGGACCGGTTGTCGCAGCCGCTGTCATTTTTCCTCCTGACTACTTCAACAAAGATATAAATGACTCTAAGCAACTATCTGAAAAAAAACGTTTTACTCTCCGCGAACAAATCATAAAAGACGCTCTTTGCTACGGCGTTGCAGAGTGCAGTAACGAGGAAATTGATAGAATCAATATTCTCCAAGCCTCAATACTTGCAATGCACCGGGCTTTGGACTTGCTTTCAATAAGACCCGAATTTATCATCGTTGACGGCAACAAATTTCACCCGTACAATGGTGTGCCTTATCAGACAATCGTCAAAGGCGATGCAAAATATCTTTCGATAGCGGCGGCTTCGATTCTCGCAAAAACATTCCGCGACGAAAAAATGACCGCCTTATCGAAAGATTTTCCCATATATAATTGGGACAAAAACAAAGGTTATCCCACCAAAGAACACCGTTTGGCGATTTTACAGCACGGTATCTCGCCACTTCACAGACTTAGTTACGAACCGTGTCAAATCAATAACACATTATTTTGAAATAAAAAACATGAAAGCGAAATTTTTATTATCAATTCTGCTGACGGTTTCAGTAGGTTTTGCCACCGCGCAAAACAAAATTATGTTCCCGGCGGGCATTGACGGAAAATGCGGTTTTATTGACGAAAACGGCAACTGGATTGTCAGTCCCCAGTATGACGAAGTTAACGACTTGTTTTGGGACAATATGATTGAAGTAAAAAACAACGGCAAATGGGGATATGTAAACCTGACAGACAAAACTGTCATTACTCCGCAATTCGACGAAGTCAGATTTTTTGAAGACAACGGCACCGCCTTCGTAAAAAAAGACGGCAAATGGCTTTTTATTGACAAAACCGGAAAAACCGTCCGCGAAACAGAGATTGAAGAAATAGAATTTCAATACGACCGTCCGAGCAGAGCCATGACTAACGGCAAATGGGGCTATGTTGATACCAACCTCAATTTCATAATAGAACCAAAATATGAAGACGCCGGCATTTTTTACAACAACCGGGCATACGTAAAATCAAACGGCAAATACGGCTACATTGACACCATCGGCAAAATCGTCATTGAGCCGCAGTTTGAAGAGCCCGGCGATTTCCCGTACAACTGGGCTGCCGTAAAATATAACGGCAAGTTCGGTTTCATAAATCCGGAAGGCAAATTTGTCATCGAGCCCAAGTATGAAGAAATAAAAGGCTTTATGGGTGAGGATTCGGCGGCGGTAATCGTTAAATTTGGCGGCAAATACGGTTTAATTGACAAAACCGGTAAAACAATTACAGAGCCGCAATATGACGAAGTTGACAATTATCCATCAACCGGCATAGCCATAGTAAGGCAAAACGACAAGTACTGCGTCATAGACAAAACCGGCAAAATCTCCAAGATTTCTACACTTTATCCGCTTATAGAGTATTTTGACTCAGGAATTGACGAGAAATGGCAGAAGGACATGGCCGCCTATTATGGTTTAGCCGCTGCACGCAAAAAGCACAAATACGGATACATTGACTCCACTGGCAACTTTGTCATAAAGCCGAAATTTGAATATGCAAGTGATTTTTTTGGCGACAACTTCGCTAAAATCATATACAAAGGCAAACAAGGCTGGATAAACAAGAAAACCAAAGTCTTCGTTTTCAATCCCCACTATGAAGGCGTGATAATATCCCGCGACATCATTTTCGTAAAACTCAGCGGCAAATGGGGTATCGTGGACGAAAACGGCAAATTCACTGTTGAGCCTAAATTCGACTGGGTAGTGTCAAGATACCTTAGCGGGTCGTTTTTTTAGGTTTTGTATTTTTTATTTTCAAAAACTTTTCTATCTTTGCCGCATAAAACTAAAATCATATTGACTATGTTTAACGAAATGAAATATACTCATATCAACTCCGCTTTACAAAATGTAAATCCGGGGGGGTAATTTATGTATTTTATTTTACATTTTACGACAATCATAAAAAAATCCCTTGTGGAAAACGTCAGAAATGACATTTTTCGCAAGGGATTTTTGTTTTTTATTAACTATTAAACTTTAAAAAAAATGGACAGAAAAGCAAGTCTTAATGTCGCAGAAGTAAAGGCGGCGACAAGAAAAAAGCCTTACATTAAGCCCGATTTTGAGGTTATCAACCTCGAAGACACGCCGAAACTTTTGGCGGCAAGTAAAACACAAAATTTCAGCGGTACTGCAACTCAGTACAAAACTCTCGGTAACGGAAGTTGGGACTAAAACAAGGAGGACAGAAAAATGAACAAAAGATTTTTAAGAATACTGCCTCTTGCAGCGGCAGTTTTGCTTGCAACTTCTTGCAGCAAAGACAGCAACAACGACAACGAACTTGTTAACAACGGACAGGAAAACGTTGTAAAACAGGAAAAAACCGTTACAGTAACGGGAACACTGAATAAAAAATCAGGCATCTCGAAAATTTCGTGTGAAGACGGAAAAAATTTGACTTTTGACGGCGACGAAACCCTGAAATTTTCAGGAGATGACGGAAGAATTCACGGAGAAACAACGCTCACCACAACCGGAGGTGCATCCGTAGAATTTTCTGTTGAATTATCTTATCCGGCTGATGCTGATTATGACCTTAGCGGCAAAACCGTTACGGCAACTATCGGCACAGAACCGACAGACGTAACAGGTCCGTATGAGGACATCCAAAGTGCGGTAAAAAATGTATACGAAGTGTCAAAACCTGTTACGATAAAGGCAGATGGAGACGACAATTTCAGTTTTTCGGGCAATATTGTAATGAACGTAAATGTTGCTTTCGTTAAAAACGAAAAGTCAGGGACAATAAATGTTTCTGTGGAAAATGGTACGCCTGTATCATTGACAACAGGACAAATCTGTATCGTTCCTGTCGGGAAAAAAGTAACCGCTGACGAAAAAACGAAATCATCTCCCCTTGCAGGAAAAATTTACACGATTGAAGAACCGTTTGAAGTTCCCGCAGGTTTTGCTTACCTCGGCACCAAGGTAAACGGTAAGAAGATTCTTTGGGCGACCACCAATCTCGACGCACAGAATCCGTGGGAGTCCGGCGGTTACTACGCATGGGGGGAGACTGCAACAAAAAGTAATTACGAATGGACTACTTATAAATACGCCTCTAACGTTGTCTACAACGATTTTCTTTATGATTACAACTATAAACTCACCAAATATTGCAATAACTCAGACTACGGCAAAAATGGCTTTACCGACAATCTGACAGAACTCTTACCCGCTGACGATGTCGCCAATAAAAAAAATTCTAACTGGCATATACCTACAAGAGAAGAATGGCAGACATTATGTGAGAATTGTACATGGGAATGGAAAACTGACTACGAGGGACATGGCGTTAAGGGCTATTTGGTTAAGGGCAACGGTGCCGAAATCTTTCTTCCCGCTGCTGGTTATTACAATGGTACCTCCCTCACCTACGCTAATAAGTACGGCTACTACTGTTCGTCATCTCTCGGCGTGTACAGTCCAGAGCTCGTGCTTAACCTTTCCTTATACGAAACGAGCATTAGCATTGGCACCACTGGCTACAGACGTGCTTACGGACTGCCGATTCGTCCGGTCATGCGCATAGATTAATCATATTCACAAACCTAAAAATCCTACCTGAAAATTTCTTTTCCCAAAATTTTCGGGTAGGATTTTTTGTTTTGATATTCGGTTATTTGTCGTACATTTGAAGCAAAATATTTTTTACTTTATTGCGTCCGCACTTTCTCTCAGCAGTTTTATTATGTCGTCTGCTGAAATGTTCGTGTACAAGTCGGCATCTTGTAACAAGGCGTCAGCCATTGAACGCTTGTTTTGATGAAGCCGGATTATTTTCTCCTCTATCGTTCCTGCTGCTATTATGCGGTAAACCGTTACCGGACGCTCCTGACCGATTCTGTACGCACGGTCTGAAGCCTGATCCTCAACAGCCGGATTCCACCACGGGTCAAGATGAATGACGTAATCCGCCGCCGTCAGATTGAGACCTACACCGCCCGCTTTCAGTGAAATCAAAAACAAAAGTTCGTCCCCCGTCTGAAACTGTTTTACCAAACGGCTGCGCTCCTGAGCCGGGGTCGAGCCGTCAAGATACAAATACGATATGCCGCTCTTGTCAAGTTCTTCCTTCACCAACGCCAAATGGCTTGTAAACTGGCTGAAAACCAACGCTCTGTGTCCGCCGCTGCCCAGTTGCGAAACAAGTCCTAAAAATGCCTGCATTTTTGAGGACGGCAGTGTCAGTTTCGGGTTGACAAGCCTCGGATTGCAAGCCGCCTGACGCAGTTTCGTGATTTCTGCCAAGGCGCGCAGCGGATTTTTCTTGTCTGATTCAAGATTCATAATCGCTTCCTGACGGAGATTGTCATAAAGAGCCTGCTCTTCCGGGCTCAATTCGACCCGCAGCGTAATTTCCGTTTTTTCAGGAAGTTCGTTAAGAACGTCCTCCTTAGTGCGGCGCAAAAGAAACGGTGTGAGAATATTTTTCAGCAGCCGTTTTTTTTAGTTATTTAAACTCCACCTTTTCGCTGTCGCCGAAATTTTCATAACCTGAAATTATGACTTTTTCGCCGTCTTCGAGACCTTCGAGAATTTCGTAATGCTTTGGATTTTGACGGCCGATTTTGATGGCGCGTTTTACGGCAAACTTTCCGCTTTCGTCCAAAACATAAACCCAGTTTCCGCCCGTATGCTGATAAAAAGTACCTTTCGGAATTATCACAGCATCTGCCGGAGAGCCGAGTTGAAGATTCAAATAATATGTCTGACCCGTACGGATATTTTCGGGCTGAGTGCCGTTGAACTTTAAATCCGCCTTGAACTTGCCGCTTCTGACCTCCGGATAAACTTTTCTGATTACCGCCGAATAGGATTCGCTGTTTTTCTCAAAACTTGCTGAAAGTCCGGCTGTTACACGGTCGATATAATGCTCGTCTATCTGAACCTCTATTTTGTAGTTTTCAAGATTGTTGATTTGACCGATTTTTGTCCCCGCCATAATGCTCTGACCTCTAACCGCTTCCAACAAGCCGAGTTCGCCGTCAATCGGGGCTTTTATCGTGAGGTTTTCCTTGCGGCGACGAATCATCTGCATATTAACGCGCATATTTTCAAGGCTTTCGTTCATCTGTTTGATTTCAACGCTGCGGTACATACTGTCTTGTTTTGCGCGGTTTTTCACCAAATCCAACTGCTGCGAAGCCAATTCATAATCTTCCTGAGCAATCAAAAAATCTTCTTTGGCGCAAAGATTGTCTTCAAAAAGTTTCTTTTTCTGCTCAAAAGCGCGTTTTGTGCGGCGGACATCAAGAGTGTATTTCAGACGGTTTTGCTCCAAATCAAGTTTCTGCTGTTCCATCTGAATCATCGTATTACGCAACATATTTTCTTTTTCGGCGAGTTCAGCCTCAGAGTTAAGAATCTGTAAATCAAGGTTTTCGTTAGAGAGCCTTAATATTACATCGCCCGCTTTGAGGTTAGAGCCTTCTTCGCTGACGATTTCCTCAACAATACCGCCTTCAAGAGGGCTTAACTGTATGGTAATCATAGGCATAACCTGTCCGCTGAGGCGGATATAATCGTTGAACTCGCCCTGCTTTACGACGGCGGTGTTAAAGTTATCTTTTGTAACGGTAACAGCCTTAGTATCTGTTGTTAACAAAAAATACACGATAACAACAAACACAACCGCACCGATGTAATACGGAATATACTTTTTGTCCGCATATTTTTTAATACCTTTTTTCTTTTCAATTATAATATCCATGATAATGACGAATTATGAATTATGCACTAATTTTGTTCAATATATGAAACGCCTTTGTAATATTCAATTACGGCGTTTTTTATCTTACTGACAAACAGAGCGTTAAAGTACAACGCCTGAGCCTCCAAATATTTATTTGCAGCAGTATTAAACTCCAAATACGGAATCAGCCCCTCTTGAAATTTTTTCGCCGCGATGTCATAATATTCTTTTTGAAAATCAGCGGCTTTTTGTGCTGCCGTCAATTTTTTTTGCGCTGACAAAGCCTCGTCAAAAGCCGACAAAACAGCGTTTTCGATTTCGGCTTGTTTTTCTTGAAATTCGTAATTTGCTATTTTCAAGTCAGATTTTCTGCGCGAAAATTCAGAAAATTTTTGTAACCTATTGAAAATAGGAATATTAAAAGAAATACTAATATAAGTTTTGCCGTTATTTTTGATTTGGTCGCCAAAAGACGGCTCTTGATAATTGATACCGCTGATTTTTGAGTGGGACGAATACCAACCTGCATTTAAATCAATTTTTGGGAAAAACTGCCATTTAGCGGTTTTGAATTGTAACTCTTTGATTTTTAAAGTGTTTTCAGAAATTAAAATTTGTGCATTGCTTTCTTTCGCACTCGTTGCAAGGTTTTGCGCCCCGGATGAAAAATCCGTCAAAATAGGTGAAAAATTATCTGTCGTATCAATTTCCAAAATATCATCCGAGGGAAACATCATAACTTTTTTTAGGGCTAAGAAAGCGGCATTGCGTTTAGCCTCAAAATCGGCGAATTTGTATTCAGTTTCAGAAAGGAAACTCTGTTTTTCAAGCACTTCCACGCGGCTTTTGTTTCCGAGAGAAAATTCTTTTTCCGCCTTTTGAAGTGCGGTTTGAGCGGCTTGTGTTTCATTTTCAACAACCGCTGTCATCTTGGA
>JAEEXW010000138.1 GCA_016287995.1 Bacteroidales bacterium | reverse complement strand
GCCGTGATAAAGATGAGGTGATGCGATTGTCAACCGAAGGACAGACTATCGAAAAACCTCAAGATATAATCAAGGATCCGTTGGCTCTTGAATTTATCGGCATCAAACCCGATAGCATATATAGTGAGACGAGTCTAGAGAATGCGATTATCAACAAGATGCAAATGTTCTTGCTCGAAATGGGCAAAGGCTTCCTCTTTGAAGCCCGTCAAAAGCGGTTTACTTTCAACGAGAAGCATTTCTTTGTTGACCTTGTGTTGTATAACCGATTGCTGCAATGCTATGTGCTTGTTGACCTCAAAACCGATGAATTGTCTCATCAGGATTTAGGACAAATGCAGATGTATGTCAACTATTTTGACCGTTATGCAAAACAAGATTTTGAAAAGCCAACTATCGGAATTTTGCTTTGTGAAACTAAAAATGACGCTCTTGTTGAACTTACTTTGCCAAAAGATGCTAATATATATGCACAACAATATGCAGTCTGCTTACCTGACAAAAAATTGTTACAAAATAAGTTGCGAGAATGGATTGCAGAATACAATCAACAACAATTATCAAGTAAATAAAATAATACAACATACAAAAATGAATTTAAAGAGAACATTAATGCTAATATTTGCAGCAGGGGTCTTTTCGGGTGCTAATGCCCAGATTGACTCTACTGCAAATCAAGGGCCGCTAATCTTGACTCTTGATTCGGCAAAAACTTACGCCGTTCAGCAATCAAAAACCATGCAGACCGCCGCTTTGAACATTCAAAAGGCGGAATGGGCAAAATGGCAGAGCATCTCTAACATGCTTTTGAACGTGGACGGAACGTTAAGTTACGTTTCATCGTATCCTAAAAAAATCTACGTCAAAGCAATGGGAGGCTATCTTGAAATGCCCGCTACCGGAACAAAGGGTTTAACCGCTTCTGTGGCTATCAACGGACAGATGATTATCGGCGTTCAACTCAGCAAAATGGCGATTGAAATGCAGCAACTCGCGCAATCGTCAAGCGAAAACGACGTAAAAGCCGCAGCCGTAACCTCTTATCTTTCGGTTTTGATTGCTCAGGAAAGCAAAAAGACCATTGAGGACAGCCGCGCCAACCTCGAAAAAAGTTACAACAACGTCATCCAACTCGCAAAAGTCGGAATGGCTGAGCAGACAGACGCCGATTTGTTGAAAGTTCAGTTAATGGTTCTTGACAACAATCTCAGAGCCGCAGACCGTAACATTCAACTCGCTAAAAGCGCACTCGTAACCGCACTCGGAGCACCGCCCGCAACGGACGTGGAACTCACCGAAAGTCTCGATTATTTCTTTGAAAACGAGCAGATTACAGAGCCGAGCGGAAACGTTGAAAGCAATATTACAATGAAACAGTTGGATATGAACATTCAACTCGCTGAAAAACAGTGGACACTCTCACGCTGGGCTTACGGACCTACACTTTCAGCCGCTTATATGTTTTCAGGCAAACATTATTTCGGAACAGCGGGATTCTCAATGTCGCAACCGCACACATTCAGTTTTCAACTCAGCGTGCCGATTTTCTCCTCAGGCAACCGTTACGCCGCTTGCAAACAGAAAAAAATCGACATCGACATCGCACAGACTCAGCGCGACCAGACTTTGGAACAGTTGCAGGTTCAAGAAATTCAGTTGAAATATAATCTTTCCAACGCTATCGAGACTTACAATTCAAGCAAAGAATCTTTGGAACTTTATCAAAAAATATTCAAAAATTCATTGCAGAAATTCAACGTCGGAACAATTTCAAGCAACGATTTGATTACTGTCAACAACAACCTCTTAAACGCGCAAGGCACTTATATTCAGAGTCTTTACTCGGTAATGAACGCGCAGACAGAATTGCTTAAACTTTATAACAATTTGTAAATAAATTAAAAGTCATGATAAATTTAAAACATTATTCACTCATTGCGGCTTCGGCTCTGCTAATTGCTTCGTGCGGCAGTTCAAAAGATGAAAAGGCCGCTGAAACCGAAAAGGAAAAAATCGAAACCGTTTCAGTTTCCGAACTCAAAAAAACTGAAATTATGCGCGTTCTGACCCTTTCAAGCGTGTTGCAACCTTACGAAAAAGTAGCGGTTGCGCCCGCACTTCAAGGCAGAATCACAAATCTTTACGTGGAAGTCGGCGACAAGGTTCAAAAAGGTCAGATGCTCGCTAAAATGGACGAGACTCAGTACCTTTCAACAAAACTCAATTACGAAAATACCAAAACCGATTTCAACCGTATCAAAATTTTGAACGATTCCAACAACATCGCAAAACAGACTTACGACCAAGCAAAATCGGGTCTTGAAGTTTTGGAAACTTCGCTCAAAAACCTTGAACAAAATACTTATCTCCGCGCTCCTTTCAACGGTGTTATCTCCGCAAGAAATTACGAGCCGGGCGAATTGTTTTCGGGTCAGGCAATTTACGAATTGGTTCAGACAAATACTTTGAAAGCCATCGTTCAAGTTCCTGAAACTTACGTGCCTTTCATTAAAACGGGTATGAAAATCAATGTTAAAACCGATACTTATAAAGGTGAAGTTTTCCCCGCAACAGTAGAAATCGTTTATCCGACAATCGATTCTAAATCGCATACTTTTTCGGTTCAACTGAAAATCGCTAACGGTAATCAAAAACTCCGTCCCGGAATGTATGTCGGCACAACCCTTGAAATGGGCAACGAACTCGCTATGATTGCGCCTTACAATGCCGTTCAAAAACTTCAAGGTAGCGACGAAAGATTCGTATTTTTGGCTGACGGTGACAAAGCAAAACGTGTTGTGGTAAAACTCGGTCAAAGATTCGACGACAATGTTGAAATCATCGCTGACGAAATCACCGAAGGTAAAAAACTTATCGTTCAAGGCGTTGCAAAACTCCACGACGGAACAGCAATTGCAATAAAATAGTTGCTCGCCGCAGGGCGTTCTTTTTTGAAAAAAAGAACCAAAAAACTTTTATACATTGCTTCGCACGGAACCTCCGGCGAGCAAAGCGAGCCGAATATCAAAATTTTCCGGTTCCCTTTTTTAAAAGGGAACAAAAATTAAAAAATAATAAAAATGAGTATTTACAAAACCGCGATAGACAAACCTGTTACCACGTCGCTTATTTTTGTGGCGGTAATAATTATCGGTTTGTTTGGCTTGTCGAAACTGCCTATCGACCAATATCCCGAAATGGAGCCGCCGTATGTATCCGTTATGTGTACATATCCCGGCAACACGGGTTCGGAAATAGAAACCAACCTTACCAAGTTGTTGGAAAACAGTCTCAACTCCGTTGAAGGTTTGGACGAAATGACCTCAACTTCAAAGGATAATATCGCCCTTGTAACGATGAAGTTTCAGTGGGGACAAAACATGGACGAAGTCGTAAACGACGTGCGAAGTGCTTTGGACATGATAACGGACAACCTGCCCGACGGCGCAGGAAAACCGATTGTGTTCAAGTTTAATACGTCAATGATGCCGATTTTGATGTACGCCATCACCGCTGACGAAAGTTATGCCGGACTTGACAAAATCCTCGAAGAAAATGTTACCAACGTTTTGAACCGTGTAGACGGTATCGGTAACCTTTCAGTTGTCGGTGTGCCGGAGCGTTACGTTTATGTGGACGTTGACCAGACAAAAATCGACGCTTTCGGAATTAGTCTCGAACAAGTGGCCTCTGCCGTGGCTTCCAACAACTTAGACGTTTCTTCGGGAACTGTCAAAATGGGAAAAGAGCAGTACGGACTCCGCGTAAAAAGCGAATTTAAAGAGAGTTCCGAAATCAACAACCTCGTTGTTACAACAACTCCTCAGGGCAAAAAAGTCTTCGTAAAAGACATCGCAACAGTCCGCGATACGATAAAAGATTTGTTCCTTGATTCAAAAATCAATATGCGTGAAGGTTGCCGTCTTGTTATCATGAAACAGACCGGCGGTAACACGGTTCAGATTTGTAAAGACGTTAAGAAAATGATGGCGGACATCGAAAAAACTCTTCCGCCCGACATCAAGTTTGAAATTATCAACGACTCGTCAGATACAATTCAAAACTCTATTAACTCTCTGACAGAGAGTGTGTTCTATGCGTTATTGTTTGTGGTTTTGGTGGTGTTGTTTTTCCTCGGACAATGGAGAGCAACTCTTATCATCGCAATTTGTATCCCGATTTCGCTTATCGTTGCGTTCATTTATTTGTTGGCAACAGATAGTTCTCTGAATATCATTTCTCTGTCGTCTCTTACCGTTGCAATCGGTATGGTTGTGGACGATGCGATTGTGGTTTTGGAAAATATTGACAAACATATTCAAAGAGGTTCGTCACCGAGGGAAGCCGCTATTTATGCGACCAACGAGGTGTGGATTTCAGTTATCGCAACAACGCTTGTAACTTGCGCCGTTTTCGTGCCGCTGACAATGCTTACCGGTGTTGCAGGTATCTTGTTCAAAGAGTTAGGCTGGATTGTAACAATCTGCGTTTGTACTTCTACAACCGTTGCAATTTCACTTACCCCGATGCTTTCGTCTAAAATGTTGAAAGCAAGGGAAGTAATCATGGAAAAACTCGGTCAGTCAAAAGGCAAAAAACACGGCAAATCGCTTTACGAACGCACCGTTTTGCGCGGTCTTGATTGGCTTGACGTTCAGTATTCAAAATTGTTGGCTATTGCGTTAAGACACAAAGTGATAACGATTTCTTCGATTGTGATTTTCTTTGGACTTTCGCTTATTCCTGCAATTCAGGGCAAAATCGGTATGGACTTTATGCCGAGGTCAGACGAAGGCAGGCTCACCGTTACGTTTGAACTTCAACGCGGAACAAGAATTGAAGAAGCCGCAAAAATCGGCCGCCGCATTGAAGCCGAAATGATGGCAAACAATCCTGAACTTAGAATCGTTTCCACCACTTTGGGTTCTAACGAAGACGCGGGAATTTCAGCCTTGATGTCTTCAACAAGCAACTACAAAGGTCAGATGTATATCCGCGCCACAAAAAAATGGGAACGCGAGCGCACGATTTTTGATATTGCCAACACTATCCGCGATCAGTTTGACAACACTCCTGAAATCGTAAACTACACGGTTTCAACATCTTCGGGCGGCGGTATGAGCAGCAACTCTATTGACGTGGAAATTTACGGTTACGACTTTGACGAAACCAACCGTATTGCCGAAGAGTTGAAAGAGAAACTTAAACCGATTGAAGGTGCAAAAGACGTTCAGATAAGCCGTGAGGCCGACCGTGCTGAATTGCAACTCATTTTCGACAAAGAAAAAATTGCGGAACTCGGTCTTACAACGGCAACCTTAGGAAGTTATATTCGTAACAAGGTAAACGGTTATTCAGCGGGTTATTTGAAAGAAGACGGCGACGAATATTATATCCGTGTCCGCTTGCGTGAAGACGACCGCAACTCGTTGGATAAGATTAATGAACTGACTATCAACACTCCTACGGGTGCAATGGTAAAAGTTAAAGAGTTGGCAACGATTAAAGAATATTGGGCACCGCCTCAGATTGACAGAAAAACCCGTCAGCGTATGAACAAAGTTTCGGTAACTCCTGACGATATTTCTTTGACCGATTTGGCGGAAGAGGTTCAAAAGATTCTTGACAAAATCGAAACTCCCTCAGACGTTAAGATTGTTATCGGTGGTGATTACGAAGAGCAACAAGAATCGTCAAAAGATATGTCGTTATTGTTCCTTTTGATTGTGATTTTGGTTTATATCGTGATGGCATCGCAGTTTGAATCTTTGTCAAAACCGTTTATTATCATGATGAGTATTCCGTTTGCGATTTCGGGTGTGATATTTGCGCTTTTGATAACGGGAACAAACTTGAACATGGTCGGAATGTTAGGTGTGATAATGTTGGCAGGTATCGTTGTTAAAAACGGTATTGTGCTTGTGGACTACATCAACCTTATGCGCGACCGTAACCTTGAATTGAATCAGGCGATTGTGATTTCAGGACGTTCGCGTCTTCGTCCGGTGCTTATGACTGCGGCGACCACGATTCTCGGTATGATTCCGATGGCGGTTTCTTCTGGTGAAGGTGCTGAAATTTGGGCTCCGATGGGTGTTGTTGTGATTGGCGGTTTGATAGTTTCAACTGTCATAACGCTTATTATCGTACCTGTTTTGTATGCGATATTCTCAAAACACGGTGAAAGAGACAAAGCCGAAGAAGTAAAGAAGAGTTTCGTGTTCTACGACATGGACGACAATGCAGTATTCGATTCAAGAAAACCGTTGGATTAATTAACAATGAACAATTGACAATTGACAATGAAAAGTAATTGTCAACTGTCAATTGTCAATTATCAATTGAAAAAAAATGAAAGCAGTATTTATAGTATTCAATCAAGCGAACACCGAGCGTGTTGAATATATGTTAGAGCGTCTTGAAATTCGTGGTTATACGATGTGGGAGCAGGTTTTCGGACAAGGCACAAACGACGGCGATCCCCGTCGCGGCACACACACTTGGCCAGAACTCAACTCGTCGCTTTTAACAATAATTCCCGACGAAAAAGTTGACGAACTTTTAAGCAAATGCAAAAAACTCGACAACCGAAATCTTGAAATGGGTGTCAGAGCATTTGTGTGGAACATCGAAAAAATGATGTAAAAATTAATAAAAATTGCCGCTTAATGAATGTTTAAGCGGCAATTTTTTTGAATATTATTTTTTGCATCAAAAATAAAAATGCTTAAATTTGCAATATAAAAATCATTACAGATTATGAGTACGACAGTTTTAAACGGATTGCGGGATTACCTTTATGGTACACTTTCACCTGCTAATATGTTGTGGTTGGCTGAACAACTAAGGCAATATGTTCTGGAATTACAACAGCAGAAACCATATACGATTGAAGAAGTCAATGCAATAATTGATGAATCAGAATTGCAGTTGGCAGAAGGAAAATACAAAAGCCACGAAGAAGTTTTCAAAGAATTATTGGAACCGGAAACGATATGAAAATAATTTGGACTGACCGTGCAGATTTAATGCGGATAGAAATTGCCGAATACATTACAGCAAAATTCGGCAAAACGGCTCGTAAAAATTTTTTGACAGAGGTTTACGAAACGGTTTTATCCTTAACAACCAATCCCTATATGGGTAAAATAGAACCTTATTTGGCAGACCGTCCTCAAACATATAGGAGTTTTGTAATAAACCGAGTTA
>JAEEXW010000137.1 GCA_016287995.1 Bacteroidales bacterium | reverse complement strand
GTTGCAGTCTTGCCGGAAGCGGGAGAATTTGACGTGGATTTGAAAGAGTCCGACATCAGAAAAGACACTTACTGTTCTTCGGGTCCGGGCGGTCAGTCTGTCAACACGACATATTCTGCAATCCGTTTGACGCACATTCCGACGGGCTTGGTTGTAACGTGTCAGGACGAGAAATCGCAGATTAAGAACCTTGAAAAAGCGATGAAGGAATTGCGTTCGCGTTTGTATGCCATTGAATATCAGAAGTATTTGGACAAGGTTTCGTCGCAGAGAAAAACCATGGTTTCCACCGGCGACCGCAGCGCGAAAATCCGCACTTACAATTATCCGCAGTCAAGGGTAACAGACCACCGTATCAATCTGACATTGTACAATTTGCCGGTTGTTATGGACGGAGAAATCGACGAAATAATCGAAAAACTTCAAATCGCCGAAAATGCGGAACGCTTGAAGGCTTCCGGCTTGTAAAAAATAAGAAAACTTTAAATTTTAAAATATATGAATTACAGGGACATATACAATAAAATCGTAAAGAAAAACTCATTTCTTTGCGTCGGCTTGGATACGGATTTGTCAAAAGTTCCGGAATTTTTATTGAAGGAAGACGACCCGGTTTTTGAGTTCAACAAGCGCATTATTGACGCTACACAGCAGTTTACGGTGGCATACAAACCGAACACTGCTTTTTATGAGGCTTTGGGCGCACAAGGCTGGATTTCGCTTCAAAAGACCGCCGAATATGTCAAGAAGAATTATCCTGGCATATTTTTGATTGCTGACTGCAAACGCGGCGACATCGGCAACACTTGTAAAATGTACGCCAAGACGTTTTTTGAGCAGATGCCTTTTGACGCGGTAACGTTGTCTCCGTATATGGGCAGGGATTCGGTTACGCCGTTTTTGGAGTATCCTGACAAATGGGCGATAATTTTGGCGTTGACATCCAATCCTTCGGCGTCGGATTTTCAAATCATTCAAGAGAAGGAAACTGACGAGTATCTGTTTGAAAAGACTTTGAAATACGGACAACTCTGGGGCGACGAAAACAGAATAATGTTTGTAGCGGGCGCGACACAGGCGTATAAATTTCAGCAGATAAGGAAGATAGCGAAAGACAACTTTTTGCTTGTTCCGGGAGTCGGAGCGCAGGGCGGCAGTCTTGAAGACGTTGCGACATTCGGCATGAACGAGAGTTGCGGTTTGCTCGTAAACTCTTCACGCGGCATCATTTACGCTTCCAACGGAGAAGATTTTGCAGAAAAGGCAGGCGAAAAAGCCGCTGAAATGCAGGAAAAAATGAAAGCCTTGCTTGAAGAAAACAAAAAGAACAATTCGCAAAGGAAAAAGTAAGGACAAAGTGGTAATAATACAAAAACGAACCGTTTAATTTAAGCGGCTCGTTTTTTATTTTTTAGTAACACCCTAAAAATGTTACCTCAGAAATAGCCGTATCGTCGTATTTTATTCCTTTGTAAACATCTAAAATCTCGATAGTTACCGTGAAGACTTCCTGAAAATCACCGTCAACGACATTTAGAACAACATCATCGCCGAATTGAAACACTTGTTCGCCCATCTGGTCTTTTAAGTTGAGAATAAATTTCTCACGACCGTCAACGCTGAGTTTCAACTTTTTAACCCTTGAATTGTTCTTCCATGCTGTCTGATTTTTTGAGTAGCCGTTTGTGATGGAAATCCCCGTGAAACCGGCACTCACGTCTTCAAGCGTGAAAGTTACTTTTTCGCCTATGCCGTAACCTTTTACGCCCTCAACCCAAGGCGTGAAATCGTTGTAATCGTAGAGGTTTTTTTCGTTGTAATTATTGTTGCCCTGAGGTGCAAGACGGCTTGTAGCGGTTATGTTGGTTACGGGAAAACAATCCTGCGGGCCGTCATCGCCGTCTTCTTCCTGAACTGCCGCCGGATTTTGCAGTTCTGAAACGCTGAAAGGTTCCAATTCTTTGACCTGTGCGCTTGCCGTAAGCATTGAGGCACACATTCCGGCTGTTAACAAAATCTTTTTCATAGTTTTTATAAAAAAATAAAGGGCTGTCATTTTTTGGCAACCCTGTATGTTTTAGTTTACTAAAATGTTCACTTTGTTTTTGTTACATTCTACCATACCGCCGCTGATGTCGAAAAATTTGTCGCCGTCTTTGGTTTGAAGTTTTATCTTGCCTTGTGAAAGCGACGAAATTATGGCGGCGTGGTTTTGAAGTATTTCAAACGCGCCTTTTGCTCCGGGAAGGCTCACTAACGAGGCCTCGCCGGAGTAAACTACGCTGTCGGGTGAAATTATTTCTACTTTCATAATTATTTCGATTCTTTGAGTAAACGCTCGCCTTTTTCGATAGCCTCTTCAATTGTGCCGACCAAGTGGAAAGCCGCCTCAGGATACTGGTCAACTTCACCGTCCATAATCATATTGAAGCCTTTTATGGTGTCCTCAATCGGAATAAGTTTTCCTTGAAGTCCCGTAAACTGCTCTGCGACATGGAACGGTTGCGACAAAAATCTCTGAACACGTCTTGCCCTTGACACCGTCAGTTTGTCAGCCTCCGAGAGTTCGTCCATACCAAGGATGTTGATAATGTCCTGCAACTCGTTGTAACGCTGCAAAATCTGTTTTACTCTTTGAGCGCACTCATAATGAGCATTTCCAACGATTTCCGGCGTTAAAATTCTCGAAGTTGAATCCAAGGGGTCAACGGCCGGATAAATACCCAAAGAAGCAATCTTTCTTGAAAGCACCGTCGTAGCGTCCAAGTGGCTGAACGTTGTTGCCGGAGCGGGGTCTGTCAAGTCGTCCGCCGGAACGTAAATCGCTTGAACCGAGGTGATTGAACCGTGTTTTGTTGAGGTGATTCTCTCCTGCATTGCACCCATTTCCGAAGCCAGAGTCGGCTGATAACCTACCGCAGAAGGAATACGTCCAAGAAGTGCCGAAACCTCCGAACCCGCCTGCGTAAAACGGAAAATGTTGTCAACAAACAAAAGAATATCGTTACCTTTGCCTTTCTGGTCGCCGTCCCTGAAATATTCCGCAACGGTAAGACCCGACAAAGCAACCCTCGCTCTTGCTCCGGGCGGTTCGTTCATCTGTCCGAAAACCATTGATACTTTGGAATTTAATACGGCGTTGTAATCGACTTTTGAAAGGTCCCAGCCGCCGTTTTCCATGTCGTTTTTGAAAGC
Organism: Bacteroidales bacterium; assembly: GCA_016287995.1. Lineage (GTDB taxonomy): Bacteria > Bacteroidota > Bacteroidia > Bacteroidales > UBA3824 > UBA3824. Next base: position 4,046 of record JAEEXW010000137.1, on the reverse strand, counting down.
CTCGCCGTAACTCATAACGCCAGAGCCGAGCATTTCACGCAGAAGGTCGTTGCCTTCACGAGTTCTTTCGCCCACGCCCGCAAACACCGAAAGACCAGAATAAGCCTTTGCGATATTATTGATTAACTCCATGATTAACACGGTTTTACCTACGCCCGCACCGCCGAAAAGACCGATTTTACCGCCTTTTGCGTAAGGTTCGATAAGGTCGATGACCTTGATACCTGTGAAAAGGGGCGTTGTTTCGGTTGTAAGTTCCTTGTATTGAGGAGGTTCGCGGTGAATCGGGTATCCGCCTTCCTTGTCCAAAACGCTCAGACCGTCGATAGCGTTTCCGACTACGTTCATCAAACGTCCTTTGATTTTTTCGCCTATCGGCATTTTAATCGGAGAGCCGGTAGGATATACTTTCATGCCTCTGTGCAGACCATCGGTTGAGTCCATCGCGATAGTTCGGATAGTGTGTTCGCCGATATGCTGCTGACATTCGATAATCAGTTTTTCGCCGTTATCGCGCGAAAGTTCGAGCGCGTCAAGTATCGCCGGTAACGCCGCACCCGTCTTTTCAAAACTGACATCCACAACAGGTCCGATAACCTGTACAATTTCGCCGTAATTTTCCATTAAGCCAATGATTTTAGTTGTGCCAAATTTATGAAAAATTTTTTGTTATAACCAAATATTTTTTCAAAAAAAATTAATATTTTTTTATTGTTAATTTTAAATTGGTGATTTATAAAAAGTTACGAAAAACAAAAACAGGGAAATTTTCTTCCGAAAAAATCCCTGCTGAATTATCAATTTTCAATTGTCAATTTCCAATTATCTAATTTTTATCCCTTTTACCGGCTGATTGTTTGAATCTATAAATCTGACACAAAAATCACTCATTCCGGGACCGTTAATAATTGCGCCTGAAAGCACGTTCAAACCTTTTTTTAAAGTTATGCGTTTTGATACGCAATCATCTTTTACCATACGGCGGTCGCCCGACATCAGAAGAATTTCTTCATCGTTCAACCACCACATCGAAGCAGAATTACTTCCGGCAGCAAGCCGCACGTTTTCAATATCTTGATCACATTCAATTAAAGTGATAACTGAAAACATTACTCCATAAACATGCTTTTTGTAACTCTCCGCAAAACGGAAAAGTTTTACGTTGAAGTTTTCGCTGTCTAATTTGTGGCGCACCAAAGTTTGGTCTTTGTATTTAACCTTTTGATTGTCAACCGGCGAATTTGTAAAAAGTTTGCGAAAATCCTCTTCGTAAAAAACTTGTTTCAAATACGAATCCGTAAAAACAGCGTTTGTAGGATTCTCCTTGTTAACAGGCTCCAACAAAAACCAACGTCTGATAAAGCCGTCTTCGTCTGGCGCTGCAAGACCATTAGAAGGCTGTTTAAAGTATTTCTCGCGATTTTTAAACTGCACATTATCAATACTCAAACCACCTTGATCGGTCGTAATATAAAGGTCTGTAACACCTTTCGGAGTGTAATCAAGCGGTGCGGTAACGGTGAGCCACTGTCCGCTGTAATCCCTCTTGAACTGACCTTCCGTTATGAAGACAACTTTGAAGTCGGCAATCACTTTGCCTTTCGCAGATTTTTCTCTGACGGTAAAGTGCGTGTTTTTGTCGGCTTTTACGTTTGCCGTAAGATAGCCGTCGGTTACAGAAGAAAAATCAACGTCGTTAAACTTTATAAAACTGCCTTTGTTCGGCAAAGAAGCCTCCCAGCCTTTGAATTTGTCAGCAGTGTCTATAAAGTTGATTTTTACATCATTAGAGGCAGTTGAATAACGGTCTACTTCAAGTTTTGAAAGGGCATTGACAATTCCCACACCTCTCAAAGTCGGTTTTATTTCTTGAATCGTGCCGTCAGGATTGAAAAACAGTTTTTCTATCCTTGCGCTGCGGCGTTTGTCATCGTTAGGAGAAAAATCGTTGTGGTGATAAAAGAAGTACCACTGACCTTTGTAATTGATGATTGAATGATGGTTTGTCCAGCAACTGTCAGCGTGTTCCGCCATAATCAGACCTTTGTACTGATAAGGTCCCATCGGGTTTTTACTCATGGCGTATCCGATAACCTCGGTATTTTTTCTAACATACGGGTATGTGAGATAGTAGTTGCCGTTATGCTCAAAAGCAAAAGGCCCTTCCGCCTGACGGTTTGGCAGGTCTTTAAGACAGTTTACGCCGCTTAATTCAAACTCGCGGTCGCCGAATTTTACTTTTTCAACGGGAGTGTCGTCGGCAATTTCCACCATGTTTTCTTTGAGTTTTGCGCAACGTCCTGCACCCCAGAAGATGTAAGCATTGCCGTCAGAGGCTTGAAGCACACACGGGTCTATTCCGTTGATGCCTTTAATATTGCTTTTGACAGGTGTGTAAGGACCTTCCGGTTTGTCGGCTATTGCTACGCCTATTCCAAAGCCCATACCTTCTTTAACTACGTCCGGGTAGTAAAAATAATACTTTCCATTGCGGTATACGCAGTCGGGAGCCCACATACTATAACCGTTAGGATTTCCCCAAGGAACGTCCTTTTGTGTGAGGATTACGCCGTGGTCTGTCCATTCGGTGAGGTTGTCAGACGAAAACACATGGTAATCCTCCATGCAAAACCAATTTGGTCTCATACCTTGTGGCAAAGGTGAAGGTTGCATGATATCATGCGAGGGGAAAAGATAAACTTTTCCGTTAAAAACTCTTGCCGTAGGGTCGGCGGTAAACTGAGTGTTAATAATCGGGTTTTGAGCCGCAAGTCCGAGCGGCAGCAACAAAAACGCCGGTAAAAATCTTTTCATAATATCTTTTTTTAAAATGTTATTTTTGTATATGTGCTTGTTCTTTAAAGAAATCTGTCATCTTTTTATAAGTTTCTTCGTTGAAAGTTATAGGCCCGTGCTGACCGTTAGGAACGGTGATAAATTCTGTCAACGCGCCGATTTTTTTCAACTCTTCTGAAAAGTTAACGCTTTGACAATAAGGCACAACATTGTCGGCATCACCATGAATAACGAGAAATTTAGGCGCGTTTTTAAGTTTTGAAACGTAAGTAATAGGGCTAATTTTAGCAATCTCTTGCGGATAGTCTTTTGGTGCGCCACCAATAAGAACCGCTTCGGGTGATTTTTCGTCGTTGACACCTTCGCATTTGTTCATGTGAGCCATGTCACCGGGGCCAAACCAGTCAACAACAGCGTCAACATTGCTTGATACTTTCAGATTGCCGCCGATTGTACCTTCGAGTTCCTTCGCACCGTTAGTTACACCCGCTAATGCAGAAAGATGTCCGCCGGAGGAAAAACCAGTTATACCTATAAAAGAAGCATCAATCTTGAACTTTTCTGCGTTGGCACGAATAAAACGAATTGCGCCTTTTACGTCTTCAATTTGCGCCGGAAATTTGGCGTCGGTACTTGAACGGTGGTTTAAACAGACAACGGCAAACCCCGCGTCAATCAAGGGTTTACCTAAGGAGAAATAAGTTATGCCTTTCATGTTGTTGGAAAACCATGCCGAACCGTAAATCGCTATGACGGCTTTGAAGGTTTTTCCTTCCGTTTTGGGAAGGTAAATGTCCAAGCGGTGTGCTTCCAAATCGTCTCCGGCATAATTAACATCCTTGAAGTCAGGCTCTACCGGCGGGGGAAAATTACCAAAACCGGCATGAAAATCCGGCTGCTGTGCTTTCAAAAGCATTGACGAGCATAATGAAAGCAGAATAAGAAAAAATATTTTTTTCATTGCAAAATGTTTTTATTATTAATTTCTGGTAAAAGTAGTGGTTTTTGTTAAAATAATTTTATTTTTTTGTTTCAAAAATTTACGTTTTGGTTACATTTTTTTTGAAAAAAGTTTGCAGAATATTAGTTTCGGTGTTATTTTTGCACGTTGATATATAGGATTTTATAACATAAAAATATAAAAAGCATGGCAATATTTTTTAACAATCAGTTGAATAAGGCGTCTCTTACGGGCAGGATAGCGTTAGGGATAAGCCTTATCGTTATACCTTTGGTAATAGTGGTTTTGT
>JAEEXW010000136.1 GCA_016287995.1 Bacteroidales bacterium | reverse complement strand
TCAAAGGCAAAAACGATTTTGTCTCATACGTTGACAAAACCTCAGAAAAACTGTTAGTTGAAGAACTATCGAAAATAGTTCCCGAAGCAGGTTTCATCACCGAAGAAGGCACAAAAAAAGAAGTCAAAACCCTTAACTGGATTATCGACCCGCTCGACGGCACAACAAATTTTATTCACGGTCTTTGTCCGCACTGCGTAAGTATTGCCTTACAAAACAACGGCAAAACCGTTGTCGGCGTAGTTTTTGAAATCGGACTTCAAGAATGTTTTTCAGCATATCTCGGCGGCGGCGCATTTCTTAACGGAAAAAGCATAAAAGTCTCTGACAAACAGACACTAAAAGATTCACTCGTCGGAACGGGCTTTCCCTATTCAGATTACAGCAAACTTGACGGCTTTATGAAGTCGATGGAGTTTATGATGCGCAACACTCATGGAATGAGACGTTTAGGCTCGGCGGCAACAGACCTCGTTTATGTCGCTTGCGGAAGACTTGACACTTTTTATGAATACGGTCTCAGCCCTTGGGACGTAGCAGCAGGTGCGTTTATCGTTGAAGAGGCGGGCGGCAAAGTTTCAGACTTCTCAGGAACAAACAACTATATATTCGGAAAAGAAATCGTCGCTGCCAACGGATTGGTTTTCAACGAGTTTTTGGAAAACATTAAATCGTTTATGAATTGAAAACATCTCTTGTAATATTGAATTGGAACGGCGAAAAATTTTTGCGCAATTACTTACCGTCAGTCATAACACACACTTTAAACGCTGACACAGAAGTAGTTGTAGCGGACAACAATTCGTCAGACGATTCATTATTATTGCTGGAAAAAGAGTTCCCGAGCGTAAAAACTATACGTCTTGACAAGAATTACGGTTTTGCCCTCGGTTACAACAAAGCGTTAGCGCAAATCACTGACAGCGAGTATTTTGTGCTTTGCAACAGCGATGTTTTACTAAAATCCGACGCTGTGAGTCCGATAATTAAATTAATGGACTCAGACCCGAACATTGCGGCGTGCTGTCCGAAAATCAAAGCCCTGAAAAATCCCGAAATGTTTGAATACGCGGGCGCGGCGGGCGGTTTTATTGACAAATTCGGCTATCCGTTTTGCAAAGGCAGAATTTTGGACACCGTTGAAAAGGACGAAAACCAATACAACGAACTTCAAGAAGTTTTTTGGGCTTCGGGCGCGTTTTTGGTGATAAGGGCTGAGGTTTTTAAAAATATCGGCGGTTTTGACGAAAACTTTTTCGCGCACATGGAAGAAATCGACCTCTGCTGGCGAATAAAAAATCTCGGCTACAAAATTATGTATTGTCCTGAATCTGAGGTTTTTCACTTAGGCGGCGGAACTCTTGAACAAGGTAATCCGAGAAAACTTTTCTTGAATTACCGAAACTCGCTAAAAATGCTTGTCAAAAACCTTGAACCGAAAAAATGCTTTTGGACAGTTTTTATGCGAATGATTTTGGACGGACTTTCGGCGGGAGTTTATTTGTTGCAACGGAAATTTTCTTTTTTTGGGGCGGTTTTGAAAGCGCATTTCGCGTTGTACAAATCACTACCAAAACTGTTAAAAGAAAGAAAACAGTTAAAAAAACAAGTAAAGAATTATAAACATAAAGAAATTTATAATAAAAGCATAATTTTTGAATATTTCGTTAAAAAACGAAAAAAATATAGTGATTTATGTCAAACAAAGTAGTCATAATTCCGACATATAAGGAAAAGGAAAACATTGAAAGCATTATCCGCACGGTGTTTTGTTTGGAAGATGAGTTCGATATGTTAATCATCGACGACAACTCTCCTGACGGCACGGCAGACATTGTTAAAGGCTTGATTAAGAATGAGTTTTCTAATAGGCTTTTCATTTTGGAACGCGCTGGAAAATTAGGACTCGGAACAGCCTACATAACGGGTTTTAAATGGGCTATCGAAAGAAAATACGATTACATTTTCGAGATGGACGCAGACTTTTCACACCCGCCGGAGAAGTTAATCGACCTTTACAACGCTTGCGCAAAAGAAGGTTTCGATATGTCAATCGGCAGCCGTTACATTTCGGGCGTTAACGTGGTAAACTGGCCGATAGGAAGGGTTTTGATGAGTTATTACGGCTCTGCATACGTAAGGTTTATAACCCGCATGAAAATCATGGACACAACAGCGGGTTTCAAATGTTATACCCGTAAAGTATTAGAAGCCATAGACTTAGACAAAGTCAGAATGAAAGGTTACGGTTTTCAAATCGAAATGAAATTCACCGCTTGGAAAAAGAAATTCAAGATAAAAGAAGTGCCGATAATTTTTACCGACCGCAGTCTTGGAACCTCCAAAATGTCAACAAATATTTTCGGCGAAGCGGTTTGGGGCGTTTTGATGATGAAAATCAGAAGTTGGTTCAAAAAATACTGAAATTAATTAAATATTGTTAACCGTTAAACGATTATATTGTTTTTTTGCGTTACTTTGTAAACTGAAAACATAAAATTTAAAAGAGATGAAAAGAATTTTTTTATTTTTGCTGACTTTGATTCTTCCTGCGGCAGTTTTTGCGCAAGGGTATGAAATTGAAGTGAAAATCAACCACGTTGTCAACGACACACTAATTTTAGGCCACCATTTCAACGAAAGGCTTATCCCCGACGACACTGTTATAACTGATAAAAACGGCTACGGAGTTTTCAAAGGCAAAGAAGCCCTGCCAACGGGTATGTATTTTATTTTCTTGCCGAAAAAAACGTATTTCGATTTCCTCATCGACCAAAAAGCGGGCGAAAAATTTTATATTGAAAACGATACAACCGATTTTCTAAAACACGTTGTTATAAAAAACAGCCTTGAAAATCAGGTGTTTATGGATTACCAAAAATTTCTCGGCGAAAAACAAAAAGAATTTTCCGAATTAAGAGAACAATATGAAAAAATCAAAGGCAAAGAGGAAAAAGAAAAAGAAATCATTGCCAAACAAGAGGCTCTTAACAAAGAAGTAGAAGAAAAATATCAGGCTCAAATCAGCCAATATCCCGATATGTTTTTCTCAAAATTTTTGACGGCGACACGCGATGTTGCTGTCCCTGATAACATTACCGACCAAAGGGAAAGATATTTCTGGTACAAGGCTCACTTTTTTGACAATTTTGACGTTTCAAACGGCGCACTTCTCCGCACGCCGATTTACCAGCCAAAAATCGAAAGATACATCGACCAGATGGTTATCCAAATGCCTGATTCTCTGATAAAAGAGACGACGTGGCTCGTAAACAAAACCCGTCCGAAAGGCAAACTCAACGAGAAAAACGGCGAACTTTTCCGTTTTATGCTCGTGTACTTTTTCAACAAGTACGCTAAAAGCGAAAACATGGTCGCAGAAAACGTATATTGCTCACTTGCAGACATTTACATAAAAGATGCTTTTTGGGACACCGACTCTTTCAAAACCAAACTCAAAGAGAGAGTTGACAAAAAGAAAAACTGTCTTGTCGGCAATATTTCCAAAGACTTGACTATCAAACTGATACCTGATTCCAAAGAAGGCATGGAGGCTCTCCGTCCCGCAATCGAGGAACTCAAAACCAAAGGCGTTGAAATCGAAAAGGCAAAACCCGATTTTGAAGCCCGCAGAAACGACGTCGTAAAACTTCTTGACGAGTTTATCACAAAATTCGGACGGAATTATTACTCGGTTCATCAAATGCAGGCAAAGTATAAGTTGCTGGTTTTCTGGGAGCCTGACTGTTCGCACTGTAAAGAGGAAATGCCAAAACTGTTGCAGTTTTTCAAAGACACTTTGAGTACAACAGGCTGCGAAGTTTTCGCCGTTTACATGAACAAATCTGTTGACGATTTGGCAGGAGTAAGCCGTCATATCGGAAAATGTTTTGACTTCTTGCAAGAAAAAGGAATTTACAACGTTCCGGGCTGGCACAACATTTTCAACCCGTTTGACCAATACAGAACAAATTATGACATCAATTCTACGCCGACAATTTACCTTTTGAACAAGGACAACGAAATCCTCGCTAAAAGAATTTCGCACACTCAGGCATACGAGTTGATAACGATGTTGGAAGAAGAAGAAAAGAAAAAATGATGAAAAAGTTTTGGTTGTCTTTGTCAGCGTTGCTTATTGTAACAACTTGTTTTTCACAAGGTTACAAACTGACAATAAAGTTTTCGCACTACACGCCGCAAAAAGTAAGGCTTGCGTATTATTACGAAGAAAAGCAGTATTTGGCGGTTGATTCTGCCCCGCAGTCCGGCTCAACGGTGGTTTTTGAAGGAGACCACCCTTTGCCGGGCGGCATTTACAGCGTGATTTTGGACGGCGACAAAAACTATTTTGACATTTTAATCGACAAAGACAACCAAAATTTTACAATGAAATGCGATACCAAGAACCCGCAAAAAACAATGAAAATAACGGGTTCTGATGTTAATGCAAAATTCTTTGACTATCAGCGCGATATGACGGCTCTGAACATTGAGCAAGCAAGAATAGACACACTGAAAAAATACGAGAAGGATTCTTCAAAAATTCCCGGTTACGACAAGCAACTTGCCGAAATAGACTCCGCTTATCAAAAGGCTTTAAGAGAGACGATTGCAAACAACAAAGGCAATATGCTTTCAGACATGCTTGACTGTCTCAACGCGACCACTCACCCCGGCAACACGCAGTTGGAACATGTAAATTTTTCTAACGAGGCACTCCTTAGAACGCCGTTTTTTTACAAAGTCATACGCGCACACATTGCACGACACATTGAAGAAGGTCAGTACGAGATTATGCGGCAAAACGACTTGATAATCTCAAAAGCAAAAGCCAATACATCAAATTATCATTACGTAACAAGTTATCTGTTAAACTTTTACCGTTCGTTTTACAAACTTGGCATCAACGAGGTTTTTGTACGTTTGGCTGATAAATATTTTTTGGCGGATACGGTAAAAAATCTCTCTGAGGAAATCCGTCAGATGATAAAAGAACAACGGGACATTTACGCGGCATCGATGGTCGGTTCAAAAGCGGTGAATCTCCGTGTCAGAAACACGATTACGGGCGACTCTTTGAACATTTTCGACAACATAAAAGACAAACTTCTTTTACTTTTTTGGGCTAACGGCTGCGGACACTGCGACAGTGCGGAAAACGCCATTAAGTTTTATTACAACAATCTGATTAACAAGAACATAACCGTAATTTCAGTAACAAACGACAAACACAGTTACGAGTCGCTAAAATACAATTCTGAAAAGAAAAATTTTCCTTGGGTTGACTGTTGCGACGTTGAAAACCTTTCGCGTTACAGGGAATATTACTACGTGGTTTCAACGCCGGTTTTGTATGTCATTGACAAGGACGGTTACATAATTCACAAGACCGTCGGTGAAGACAGAATTACAGAAACCGTCCAAAGGCTTAGTCAATAAGTTAAAGGATTATCTCCCAATGTCCGCCCTTATCAGGTCCGACACGTCAGTATAGACTTTTTCGGGATTTTTACCCGACCTTATCTCTTCTATTGCGGCTTTTGTTACCTCGTTAGGTTCATCGTTTGCAACATCAATTAATACAACTGCTCCCATATTTTATTATATTTTTAACCCTTTATTTTATAATTTTTAGAAGGTTTTCTTCAATCATTGAATGAATGTTCAAATCGAACTGAAATTCCAACATTGCAGAAAGAAGTCTGCGTTTGAAACCGTTTTTGTCAACAAGACGGATATGCTTCAACAGCAGGTTTTTCAAATCCGCAAGTTTGGTTTCGATGTCGCCGTGCCGGATTTTTGAACCGCCTTTCGCCGAAAAATCCATCGAACGCAACATCGGAAACAATTTTTTCTGCTCGTATTCCAAATGCTTTTTCACCTCCGAAAAATACGACTCAAAAAACTTTTCAACCATTTTTATATCGTCCGTATCGTTGATTTCTGAAAGTTTTTTGATGTAAAACTTTATTTCAGGATAGATTTCGTCCAAATAATAACGGTGGGCGTTTTCAAGAAAAACTATCATCTGAGAGATGTCATCAGCGTTTTTCGGCTCGTAAAAATTCTGAAAATTGCCATTATAGAGATTGCAGAAACACGCAAAAATTTCAGGATTTATGTCCCTTAGACGACACAATTCATCAATTGTCAAATCGGCAACGGTAAAACCTGTGCCAAAATGCTCCATCAACAACAAAATTCTGTTGTTTTTCTCTATCAATTCATGCAACTCCATTTTAGGAGTTATTATTTCTGTATTCATATTTTTTTAAAAGTCTTCTTCGTGTTTTTTCTTCCTTAACACCGGATTTTGCTCCGGATGGTCGTATCCCAAGATATGGAACATTTCGTCCACCGTCTGCTCGTCCCTGTAACAATAATCCTTGAAATTGCCGGTAGTTTCGTCCCTATAAACCACGATATGTTTCGGTGAGGGCAACAGACAGTGCTTGATTCCGCCGTAACCCGCAATCGAATCCTGATATGCGCCCGTGTGGAAAAATCCGATGTACAAAGGTTCGTTTTCGCTGCTCTTATATGACGGCAAAATCACATGCTGATTCATATCTTCGGAATTATAATAGTCTGAATGATCGCAACTTATGCCGCCGATATTAACCCTTGTACATTCGTGATTCCATTTGTTGATTGGCAAAAGTATAAACCTTTCGTTTGCGCTCCAAGCATCGGGAATCGTAGTCATCAAAGAGTTGTCGATAATATACCAAAGTTCGGTGTCGTTTTGCTGCTTTTGGTCAAGAACCTTGAATATCACGGCACCCGACTCTCCGACCGTATATTTTCCGAACTCCGTAATAATATTCGGCTCCTGAACGTCCTCAGCAAGGCATGACTCTTTTAAGATTCTGACGATTTCGCGGATAATGTATTCGTAATCGTATTCAAAACCGAGTTGGTTGCGGATTGGGAAACCGCCGCCGAGGTCAAAATCTTCCAACGAAGGACAAAGTTTTTTCAGTTCGATGTATTTTTTCACGGCTTTCTGAAACTCCGTCCAATAATAAAAACTGTCTTTTATGCCCGAATCAATGAAAAAGTGAAAGAGTTTGAGTTCGAGATTTTCGTCGCTCTGAATTTCTTTAACGTAAAAATCCGCCATTTCCGAAGCCCTCATTCCGAGCCTCGAAGTGTAATATGCCGACTGCGACTCTTCGTCAATCGCCATTCTAAGACCGATTTTGATTTTGACGTTGCTTTTGCCGGTGTATTTTTTAACGCGCGAAAGTTCGCTTTTGC
>JAEEXW010000135.1 GCA_016287995.1 Bacteroidales bacterium | reverse complement strand
TTTTTTTAAGACCGCTAAGCGATTTTTCTGACATATCAGGCTTTTTGACCGTTTTTGAAACCGTCCATTCTTTTGCGGCGGCTTGACATTTTGCCTTAAAATCAGCCCATTCAGGAAGTTGTACCCTATTTTGGTCTATCTTGTTGGCATAAGGCAATAACTTTGTCTGAATTTCCCTAATTAATTCTATGTTAGGTGTTTTTTTGCCAAGTTTCTTTGCAAAATTCGACTGAATTTGCAGCACAAATTTTCTAACGCTGTTTACGGTTTTATCCTTTCCGCACATTCTCGCAAAAGTGCGGAGTGCGTTTTGCCACTGCGCTTCCTCACCAACTTTCGGTTTTGATGGCTTTTTCTCTTTGGTAGAAGTTTTTGACGATTTGCCCGATGAAGACTTGCCCGATGAAGATTTAACTTTACGTTTCGGTTTTTCCTCTTTTTGGGCTACTTTACGCTTTCCGCTTTTGCCTTTGGTAAATTTGTGTTTAAGGCTTTTTTTTTGAGGGGTTGCGTCTTTTACTTTTGCTAACTGACGGTTTACGTCCTTGATAAAAGGCTCATACATATCCGCCATTTCAGGGTCGGTAAAATCTTCGGGTAAAAACTCATTATAGGTGTCGTGAGTTTTGTCGTTAAGATATTGCTCTATCTCGTCCCATTTTTCAACAATGTTTGTATTAGATACTGTCATTTTGGTTTATATATTTAACGTTAAATAATTAATTTTCTGCTAATTGCAACTGCAATTTTAATTTAATTTTGAGTTTGCGCCTACGTTTTTCCTTGTCGGAATCGCCTTTCGTAGTGTCGGTTTTGCCTTTGATTTTTGTAATTAAATTTTTACAAGCATCTTCTTCGCTGCGCATTGTGCTGTCGAATGTTTTTTTGTAGAGGTCTACGGAATAACCGTATTGTTTTATCGTTTCGGTCATATCAATTTTTTCGGAAGATATGCCTTGCGGATTTGTAAAATTATCGGTTCTATCACCTATAATTTTTTGCATTTCGCGGTAAATTTCAGACGGTTTACTACCGTCTGAAAATGCCGCATTTTTAATAATGTCTAATTCTTTCTGTGTCATTTTAAGTAAAATTTTGGTGCGTAAAATTATTAATTATTTTTGATATTCACAAGGCTTAACTCCGCAATTAATAACGGATAAATTTGTGAACTTTTTTTGCTGTATTTGCTTACAAAATCCTGAACTGCTGCAAGTTTCGTTTTCGGAAACAACCAACCGTTACCTGTCGGAACTTTTGACGTATCGAACCGTGAGCCGAATTTGCCGCCTAAATGCTTAATTTCGTCTTTCAACGGTTTTGTGTCGCCCGTTAAAACTATTGCTTTGTCAGAATAATCAACAATTTGCAAATCTGCCGAACTAACGGCTACGGGTGCGGCTGCGGATTGTGATTGTTTTTTCGCTTTCGGCTGTTTCAATTCGCCACCACCGTCAATTATTTTAACAACTTCTTTTATATCATTAACAGAAAACTCTGAATGATGTTTTAAATAGTTTTGTTTGTATTTATCGCTTATTCCGACGTTTAAATAAAAACCGTTATAGGAATAATCGTACATACCGTCAGAATAATCAAAATTAAAACTATTGGCTATAAGTTCAATTTCGTAAAGTAAATTCTTTAATTCTGAACTATTTTCTTTGCAGGGTGAACTTATCAAGGTAATTCTCATTGAGTTGTAGTCTTTTTTTATTGAAAATTTAATTTCAGGATAAAAATATTTTAACAACTTAGTAATGATTTCCTTGTTTTTGTTCATTTCACGGCAACCAAAAATGCCTTCCCACCCTCTATTGTATAAGCCGCCGTCTTTATAAATAATAAAATCTTCTCTTTCAAGTGTTCCGTAAACGTGTTCATCAGTTGTTGCTCCTAAACCTTTTAAACCTTTTTTCAAAAGTTTCATTTCTGCCAACAATAGCGGGGAAACGCTTTTTGGAATAATATTATAATCTACTTCAAGCGGTTTCCAATTACCGTGCTTTAATGTATCATTATTCTTATCTCCAAAAATACGTTGTGCTTCTGACGGATATAATTCAACTTTAAAATTGTATTTTTCTAAAAGCATAAAAACATCGCCAAGTTTTCTGTATGTATCAAATTCCATACTCCAATGTTTTTTACCTTGTACTCGGTATTCATCAAAACCTCGTCCGTCCTCTGAAACATCTAACCAATCTTGATTGTTTTTAATACGTTTGAATGTGTCAGCATTATCACAATAAAGGATAAACTTATAAACATGTCCGTATGAATTTTCGTGAACGGCATTTGTGCATAGTTTTAATCCTCTTGTAAGGGAATATGTTTTCTTCTCGTCCTGATATACTGAATTTGTTATCATCGGCACAAATGTACTAATATCGTATGTAGACATAATAAGTTTTGTACCGCTATCAGTAGAATTTTTCGGGGTTAAAATTCCCTTTAAAATTTGTCCGTCGTGAGTTGTAAACGAAATCAATTTCGATTTTTCAGGAGCGTTACCATAGCCACGCAATAAATTACCAACGATTATTACACGTTGTTCACGGTCGGACGAAGAATCTTTTACGTATTCATTCCAACGTTCAAGAAATTGATTGTCAATATTGGTATTATAATCACTGCTACTAAAAATAGACAATCCTTTGATTGCATCTAAGGCTGTCAAATCCCTATCTACAAGTGTAAAATCTAATTCTTTTGTGTTGCTTGCAACTGCAAAAGTAATTTTTAAGTTACTCGGAGCAAATTTATTTTTTGTTTTGTTGCCAATTTCGACACCTAAACAAATTGCTTTCGTATTATTGTCAGAGTCTACCACACAGGCTCTACCTGCATAGAAAAATTCTATAAATCTTGCACGGTTTTTTATTACATTAAAGCGGTTTGTTCGACTTGTAATATTATTTTGAGTGTCAGCATCAATTTCTTGAAATTTCAAATCAATATCTTGCTGATTACCACCGTTTTTAACGATAATTTCTTTTGCACTTTTTTTACGGTCTTCGGCTCGTTGTAGCAAATCATCTACATTTTCTTTAATTACTTCGTCATAGTACGCTTTGTAATCCGCTGCTATTTGTTGCGCTAATTCTCTCGCATTTGTACCTTTCGTATAATTCTGAATTTCCATTGTGATATATTCCTGTGTATAAGGTTTTTGTAAAACTTTACAAGAATATACACCTTGATAGACGGCATCAGAAAAACACGAACTTCCTGCTAAGGTTGGTTGTAAGAGTTTTAAATCCCCAACAAGTCGGGCATCTAAATCTATTGCTTCCACCTCCAAATCGTACTCACCTTTCTTTTTTAATTCTTTAACCAAATCGGTATAACGGTCAAGAATTGTGTCGTAAAAGTCTTTTTGTTCCTCGCAAGTAAGGAGCGGAACCCAACCCGATATTTTTTTCAAAAAGTCTTTTTTAACACTATCATCTTCATCTCTTTTCTTGCTGTTTTTGTTGTTATCATCGTCATCATCTTTAATAGCCTTATTAAGTTTTAGATTTATTGCAGGATTTTCAACAAGATAATCGTATGCAAGCATATCACCGTACTTGTTAAAAAAGTCGGGAACGTCAATCACTGATTTAGATTGCTTTTGATTAGACGTAGTATTAGCGTCTAATGATTTCAGTTTTTTCTGCAACATCATCATTAAACGTTTTTCGGCAGGAATTGCAGACGAAATATAATCGTAACGTGGCGGCAAAGTCGGAATTTGACCTGTACGGTTGATACGTCCACGTTTTTGAACTTCCTTGTTAATATCAAGTTCTACCTGAGCAATAATCATTACACGAGGCTTAACTTCTTCGGGTTTTAAATTCGTGTTTTTGGTCGTGGCGTGTGCCGATGCACCCGTAGAGCCTGATTTGTTAATTATAAGTACGTCTGATTGATTGTTTTGGAATTTTGAAAAAGCAATATTCTTTTTTTCTTTTTTCCTTGAAACGATGTAGCCTGACGTACATTCAGGATTGGTAAATTCAATTTTTTTGCTACGTCCCGTAACTTCTGTAACGATATAATTTTCGCCTGTATCGGGATTAATAGCATTTTCAATTTTTTTTGTAATAAGGTCTAACGGTGATATACTGATATTAGATACTGCGTTAAGGATAGTTTCTCTAATCTCAAAAAACATATCTTGACCTTCTGCGGGTAACATATCAATAGGAATATCCGTTTTTTCGTGCAAATCACCCTCGCCGTCTTTCACGATAGTCAAAGTTTTTTGTAATGCTTTATCAAGCACAAGAGCAAAATCACAAGGAATTTCTTGCCCTTTTGTATCTTCATCTTCAAGTCCTGAAATAAACGCTTCCATTGTGGAGGATACGGCAATAACTACTTTCTTGCCCTCGTTCAACAATTTTATTGCGTGATTGGCTACGGCTTCGGCTTTGATTGCAAAAAGTAACTGATTAACAATATTGAATAATTTTGAAAACAACGGAGTATGTTGTACGCCTACTTTTTCGCTTGTTTTCTTGACTTGTGTGTTATTACCCGCTTCTTTGTCCATATCTTTGACAATAGGCATAACATAAGTTTGTTCAAATACGTTAATTTGATTAATAATTTCTGTTATGTAGTCGCACATATTGCAGTGTTCCGTTTTTAAGTCAGGAATACCTGCATCAGAATCCGAACCGTCAAGCGTAAAATAATTTACAACAACATTTGTAAAATCGCTTTCACGGTGTATCATTTGCCCCTCGGATACGATATTAGCCGAAATAATTTCTTGTAATGCTTCGTTACCTTTGCTTATAGCCTCTATAAGTTCAGTGTCTTTTAATCCCGTTTCCTGAATACAAGTGCGGTTTGCATATACAACCATATTTTGCGGTTGCTTTGCAAAAGTAGCCGACAAAAATAATGTATTTGCAGACTTTTTACAAAGTTCATTAAAGCACTTAAATTGATTAGAACCCGTTAATTGAACATTGGACGATGAATCCCACCAATTACTTAATTTTGCTTTTGAACCCGCAATATTGTGGCTTTCGTCAAAAATAAAAATTGCATTATCCGCTATTGCAGACAAAAATTCGTATTTAAGAAAATCATCTCCTTGCAATTCTTCACCTTTTTTATTGTATTTAAAGGCATTTTTAAGTTGTGTATATGCGCAAAGGATATAGTCATACCCTTTCGGCATTTTCATTGCATTATAGATTTTTTCTTTAACTTTTTTATCTTTAATCGGTTTATATACAGTTACGTTATTATCGTCTTCGTCTAATACGGTGATATTTGCTTTATCATCGCTATTGATAAAAAACGGTACAAGTTCACCGCAATTAATATCGCTGAGGTCGCGGTAAATATCAGTAAAAAGATTTGCGCCTTCTGTGCAGAAAATTGGTATATATCCTTGAACTACTGCGTAACGTATAATTGATGCTGCAATACGACCTTTACCTATACCCGTTTGGTCGCCAATAATAACAGACTGATTACGTGCTTCAAAGTTGTATACAATGAGCGCAACGGCATCTATTTGTTCGGCGAAAAGGTAATTTTTAATTTCTTCTCTTGACCATCTCAACCGTGAACAAACAAAATCAGTCGTATCACCTCCAACGGCAGCACGAAGTTTTTTCATTGCTTCGTGAGTTTCGTAGCCCATAGAATCAGGTGTATTCAAATGCTGTACCTTTGCGTGTTCGGATACGGGATAGTATGGCATACCCAAACCACTTAATAGTTGAATTTTCTTTAAATTATCGCTCCTTAAAACAAGAGTATCAGCGTTTTGCCAACCATACGGTAAAGTATTTCCGTCAGTTTTTATGTAATGAACGGCTTTTACGTTAAGACTTGCATCGGTGTCGGCTGTTGTGCAAAAACAAACACCGTTTTCGCCTTTTATGGTAAAAAATTGTTGTTGTATATCAATTAGTTTCATTTTTTGATTAATTTTAATTCAGTATTTAATAATTCGCTTTCTTGATTTTTTATGTGTTTTGAAATTCTATAAAAGAGTTCATCAAAACTATTAATTTGTCGGTCAAGTTGTTTATCGTAATTGTGCCAAACGTGCTTAGAATCGCTATTCCATTGTGTACGTCCGTCAATAAGGATTAACACAATAGGGAATGTTGTGCCTTGTTTTCGGTATAAATCTCCGCTGATATAGATAATATCTACGATATTGTATTGTCGGTGTAGATACGCAATAAAATCTCTGTATTGTCCAAATAGTTTAATACGTTGTTTTATAATCCGAATCCGTTTTTGCGGCAAGTTTACCACCGATTATAATTGCAGCCTTGCCGTCATTACGCATACAATCAAGTGAATTAATCGCTATTTTGTAGTCTAACCGTTCAAAAGTGTATTCTACATTATGATTGTCAATAACACCTTTACGAGTATAATATTCAGACTTTTTAAGGCTGCCAAATGGCGGATTCATTATTACACCGTCAAAATATCCATTTGGTTTCCACTCTGCTGCATTATTTTGCCTGATACCACTATGATTGTTATAAACAAAATTAAATTTTTTCAAGTTATTAACTCGAACTTCATCTAATTCATTTACTAATGTGCGTGTATGTGGCAATGCTATTGTGAGCATACCGTTCCCTGCGGTCGGTTCATAATACGTTTTAGGAAATTCATCGTTCTTGTCAGTTATATGAAATTCACTATTACCTTTAATAAATTCGCTCATTAGATACGCAATAGGGCACGGTGTTGAGTATTGCTGTAATGCTATTGCTTTGCCGTCTTTTGGTGTTATAATAGGTTGATTCTTGTATAACTCAACCAAATCTTTATAACATTTGAATAGTCCTAAAAACGGTAATACCTTATCATCAATTAAATTATAATCACGATAATATTGAAGGATTATTTCTCTTGCTTTTAAGACAATTTCAAATTCTTTGTCTTGCATTTGCACGTTTTTAGTCCCCGAAAGTTTTTCTCTTTTCGGATTAATGTAGTCGGGTTCGGCAATAGTTTTATCCCAATCACCTGTTTCTAACAAGTGAAGAATAGCCTTTGCTATGTTTTTTAATCGTTCTTCTGTCCAATATAAATATACGTACTCTTTTACTATTACACCTTTCTTCGCTTTAAACGTATCCTTTTTAGTCCAATCTTTAAGCGTACCACCGTGATTAATCGGACGATTGCGTACGTCTTTATAATTTTCGGCATTGATATTATGTAAACCGATACGTAATGAGTATTGCGGAAGATTCAGGTAATAACTGATAATTTCTGCTTTTTCGGCAGTTTCTTGCATATCCGGAGATGGCTCTGCACCTATA
>JAEEXW010000134.1 GCA_016287995.1 Bacteroidales bacterium | reverse complement strand
AGACACGGCGAGGCAGTAACGTAAAGCGTTGCACCGAGCGAATTGTTGCTTGATTTTGCCACTTTTGTAATCGCGTTGGCCTCGGCATGGAGAACGTAAGGCTTTGTAGTACCGTCTTCAAGTTCGCAAACATTTTCAAAACCTGAGGGCGTACCGTTATAACCGTCAGAAATTATCATCTTGTCCTTAACGATTAACGCTCCGACCTTGCGCCTCGTACAGTAAGAATTTTCAGCCCAAATTCTTGCCATTCTGAGGTATCTTCTGTCTAATGCTTCCTGTTTGCTAACCATAAAAAAATCAGTTTTTAATTATAATCAAATCCGTTCTGCGGTTTTTCTTTTTGTTTTCAGCATTGTCATTGGAGACTATCGGAGAATACATTCCTCTACCTGAGGCAGTATAAGCCGTACCCGCGAGTGTAGAATTTGCTGCAATAGTAGAAACTACCGAGGCTGCCCTTCTTGCACTCAAATCCAAAAGAGTCTTAGCCTGACCGTTATTGTCGGTATTAGAAATGACATGAACGCGGCAATTTTCAGTAACAGTAAGCACTGCTGCAATTTTTTTCAAAAGCGCAAGACCTTTTACCGAAATTTCCGTAGTCCCGGGCTTAAAAAGAAAATCGTTATTGAAAGTTACCGTAACATTAGAGCCGGCAATTTGCGCAAAAGCCTCACTCTGATTAGTTCCGTTAAGTTGCTTGTTAACAGTGGCTAAAAGCATATTCAACTCTTTTTTCTGCCCTTCATCAAGATTTCTGAGCGAATCTTGTGAGGCGGCTTGAAGCGTTAAAATATTCATAAGACTGTCAGCCATTCGCGTTTTAGCAGAGAGTTTCTGTTTTTCTTCTTTATAATCGTTGATAGTATTCAAAAGGCTTTGGTTCAAAGAAGCCTTGTCGCCGGATAGTTTTTTAACTTCACGGTTCAAAGAATCTACTGAAATATCCTTGTCTGTATTGCTTATTTTCAAGACGTTAGTAGAGGCGTTAAAACCCTCAACAGTCTTATTAAAAACCCTATTCAAAGAGTCCAATGATTTTTTCCCGTTCATAACGGCGGTATCGTAACGCTTTTTTGTAACAAGGCACGAGTTAAAAAACAAAGCCGCCGATAATATAAAAAGTGTCTTTTTCATTTTTATTAACGTTTTGCATTAAAAAACCAATACAAAAGTATAAAAGTTTTTTCTCAAAACCAAAAATTCTTTTAATAACCGTATCCGTACTTTGCTTTTACCGCATAGCCGAAATTAACTTTTATTCCCAAACTAAAAGCATCTAACCTCAACCTAATAGCATCGTGGACAAACAACTTATTATAAAACAAATTATTATCGGAATAATTATATTCCGCTCTGTTGAAAGGTCTGAGCATAACAGCATAAAACATATCCGCAAAAAACGCTATTCTATTATAATTACGACTAATTCTAAAACCAAAATCAAGAGAATAATTTACACGGTTTTTGGAATTTAAATCAAGATTTTTTTGAACAACCATATCTTGTTTAATACCATTATATTCGTTATAGGTTTCATAACGAGCCTTAACAATATAATCTAATTCTGCTCCGAGAAAAACCTCCGGAGTCCATTTTCTAAGGTCAAAAGCATAACCGGCATAAACAGGCACGGCTATAACATGAGAACTTTCCTGATAAACAAATATCCGCCTTTCCCCCTGATAACGTACCTCACGTTGCCACTGCGAAAAATAATATTTCAAACCGCATGTTATTGAAAATTGTTTCAGCGGATAATATTGCAACGAAAGCCCTGCTGTAAAACCAATAGACTCTTCATAAACGGGGTCTGTCTGAGTGTTGACACCTATAATATGAACCGTATCGACAGTAACTTCCGGCGAACAAATACCGACACTAAAAGCAACGGAAAATTTCGGATAAGCGTAATAATTAGAAAACATTTCTTGAAACGGCACAGGGTCTTCCGATTTTACCTTATAAAAAGGATTTTTTTTAATAAATCCCTTTGTTACAGAATCCGCCCTCTCGTCAAAACCTGATTCTTTCAAAACCGCCGAATAATACTTCATTAATTCGGCATTGTCTTCCTGCGAAAGTTTCGTATTTTGACAGAGTTGTTCCGCTACTCTACGCGCATCGTAATATTTTCCCGCATTGTAAAACCGTTTTAAATCCAAAAACAAAGGCGCAGAAGTATCCCTTTGCGCTTCAACTCTTAAAGTACAAAACGAAATTACAATTATTAAATACAATATCTTCAATACTTTATATATCATATCAAAAATCTTCAATATTAGAAAATTCTTTACCCAAAATCAATTCTTTTTCAGTTGAAGTCAGCGGTTTTAAGCGCATACCCGAAAGTATTTCCGCATACTTTTTTATGTCGGTATACCAAAAACGAACATAATTATTCTCCGTAAGTGCGAAAATCGTACCTAAGGAATTAAAATCCATAGTTTTAACCTTTCCTTTTAGACTATGTTCTTCTATGCTAATAATTTTACCGTTTTTGATGTCAGAGGTATTGATAAGCGAAATTCTCTTATCCGCACTTGCAACAGCAAGAAAACCCGTTCTATCATCATAACACATCTTTTCTATTTGAGCGTGTCCTCCGGCACGGCTTGCCGTAACCTTGTCGGTTGACATATCCAAAAACCTAATGTTACCGTCTGCAAAAGAGACGGCCAAAAGGTTTTGGTCGGGGATTTCTTCCAACGCAAAGCCGAAATTCTGATCCTCGGCATCTATCAAAACCGTTTTTGAACCAGTTTGAGGCAACCATTTCATAAGTTGACCGTTGTGTTGTAAGACGTAAATACCCTTGTCAGAATAGCAAATTCCAGTTATCTTTTTACCGAAATTAGTTTCAGCAATTGGTTTTTCCTTTGTTTTTCTCGGCATAGTGATGATAATCCGCCCGTCCGTAAAAGCCAAAATAAGATGCACATTATCCGGCATCATTAATGCCTGTGCAAGATAGCCCTTTTGCTTTTCAAGGTTGTAGACTTTACCCTCTTCCATGTCTACAAAAAACAAATTTTTATCCTTTGTTGACAAAACCGCAGTATACTCGGAGGCAAATTGCGCACGCTCTACAAGCGTCTTACCTTCAAAAACTTTTATTGACGTAATATTTTTCGCTTTGCTATCCTTCAATTCGTAAACACCTACCGTACCGTCTTCACTGATAGTCTTGATTTTGTCGCCTGAATCTATTGAAAATGCGGTAATTCTTTCAGGAAGTTTGCTGACAGTATTTTTAAAAGGTGTCTGCTCTACTGCATAAAGCATTGCATCATAAAGGATTGCGTCATTTTGCTTATCCTTATTGGTTTCGTTCATTTTATATGCTGCCCATGCTAATTTAAGATTGAGGTCTTTGTCCTCGTACTGATTTTTAGCATTCATAGCAAGCATGTTGCAAAGTGTTATATTATAAAGTCTTGCGGCAGAATCGCTCGCAATTTTTGCTTTCATTTCCTCCTCTTTGGCCTTTCGCTCTTCTTCCTGGGCTTTTTGACGCTGCTCTTCGGCTATGGTAAGATTTTTTTCTGCTTCCAAACGGCTCGCATTCGCTAAGGCAAAGGCAGTGTTAGCGCGGTTCAAAGCCTCTTGTGCGGCGAGTTTGGCTCTACGGGCTTCTTCCGCCTCGCGTTGTGCGTTGTTTTTTTCCACCTGCGCCTGAATATTTGCTTGGTCGGCAATGCCGCGCTGCTGCTCGGCGAGTTCCCTCTGACGCTCGGTTGCGATTTTCTGTTTTTCGGCTCTGTCTCTTTCTTCGTTTGCTGACGATTTTTCCATCAATGCCCACCACGAAAAACCAGCCATAGTCAGCAAAAATACCGCAACAGCCGCGAAAATAATTCTCATACGGCGTTTTTTTGCCGCCTCTTTTTCCAAAAGTGCGTTGTGGCTTTCTTCCAAATAATCGGTACAATCTTCAAAATGCGCAACAGCCTTTTTCAGTTTCTGATGTTCCGAAATTTTGCTTGTGTCATAACGCGCTATCCAATAAGGATTAGGACGTGTTTTGTTATACCAATCATTGAAGTAATTATAGGTACCGCTTGTCAACAGAAATTCGGGGCTTTTATCTTTTTTGAGCCAACGCAAAAGTTGAGAATTAAAATCGTGATAATCCTTTGCGTTGCTTTCCATTTGTACGCCCCATTCGGCAAGCATTTTCCAATTACGGATAAGTGCCTCGTGTGTGATGTCCAACACCGTATCACCACTAAGATACTGAGTTTCAAGCTCTTCACCTTCAATAAAGGGTCGCAAAAGTGTGTTATCAGGGCTGCGAAAAACATTCAAAACGCCACATACCGTAGCGTTTGTGATATTGTTTTTTCCTATAAATCCTGTAATTTCGTCCACAGTGCAACGGTTTCTTACGGGACGGTTGTTGTCAATTTTTACTAACGATTTAAAAGCCGCCTCAATGATTTCCTTACTCTCTTCTCTCGTGATTGATTTTTCTGCCCAAGGAGCATTTTTTTGAAAATAATCGTATGCCGATTCGTAGAGAATACCCGCATGGGCGTTCAAAACGTTGTTCAAATCAGGCTTTTCAAAATATTTTTTCTCGTATTCGGGACGTTTTAGAAACCATTCGTCAAATTCTTTCCTTTCTTCACCCGAAAGAACATCTTTTGAAATTCCCGCAATTTTTGCCAAGTGAATAAGGTCTAACTCTTTTTTGCCGTTGTCAGCCATTTTCCAAAGCAAATTCAGCGCGTGCTGCAAAACCGGCAACTGGTCAAAACCGTTATTTAAGTTGTTGACAATTACTTCTCTAAGACGGTCTGAAACTTTTCCGCCCGCAAGTGTAGCCGGCTCTTCGATAACTTGACAGATTTCGTTGCGTTTTAGTTGCGGAACAAAAAACTGTGAATAAGCGATAAATTCGGGCAAGTTTTTGAAAACCGTACATTGCGAAATAAAGTCGCTACGCATCGTAAAAATGACGTAAACAGGAAGATTTTCCGTTACGGCAATTCTGACGGTTTCGAGCAAGAGATTTATAGCCGTGTAACTTTCTTCACTCGGCTGTCCGTCGTTAAAATTGTCAGAATTTGTAAAAACTTCCTCAAACTGGTCTGCGATGATAAGAAGATTTTTTCCCTCATTCGGGTCTTTGGCATAAAATCCAAGTTTTTTATAAAAGTCAATAACAGACGAAAAACCGTTGCCGAGTTCTGCTAAACAATCCTCGTAATCGGCATTCATCTGCATTGCAAGTGCTTCTGCGAGAGAGGCTAACGGATTTCTTTGCGGTTTGAAATCAGCAATAATCCACGAATTGAAATCGGCTTTGAAAAATCCCGCGCGGATATAAGGTACAACTCCGGCATAAACCATTGATGACTTTCCGTCGCCGGACGCACCTGTTATGAACGCCATCTTGTTTTCCTCCAAGAGTTTAACAATCTGACGTATATGCAAATCCCGTCCTTTAAAGAAAATACTCTCTTCTTCGGTAAAAGGTCTCAAACCCGGATATGGACAGATGCTTGATTTCATGCGCTTTTTTCCTTGTACATCAGTAAAATGAGTTAGCAAATTATGTGCCGATTATGTAAAGTAATTTTTGCTTTTTTTATTGGCAATTAATTCTTACCTTTGCACCGAAAAAAAATACAAAAATATGAAAAATTTTTTTCTCCTAACAATTTTTATTACTTTAACCATTTGTGCAAAAGCTCAAAAACGTTGGAATTTTGAACTTGGAGCTGGTATGACACAAAATTCAGGAAATGTAGAAAACATCTCCTTGAAAAACTATGCCGAACTTGAACGAAACGATAGTTTGATTTCCTGCAATTTCAACTATAAATTCGTCTATCAAAAAGAAAACGAAAAAGAAACCAACAAAGGATTTAATGCCGGCATGAACTTTGACTTGTTTCAATACGGAAAATTTTCTCCGTTTGTTGCAACCGAATTTTTAACCAACAAATACAAAGGTTATGATTTCAAAATTAGTGCGTTAACAGGTTTCAAATACCGCATTTTCACCAAAAAAGACACTTGCGATTATTCAATAAGTCTTGCCATGGTTTATGACAACGTGGATTACACTCCTGAGGAAAACAAACTTGACAGAGAACTTGTAAGGCTGTCCGTGCGTCCCAAAATTAAGCAGAAAATCGGCAACGGCTTTTACATCGGACACAACACGTTTTATCAGCCGTCGCTCAAAAATTTTTCCGACTACATAATCAATTCGCAGACAAAACTGTCAAGCAAAATAACGACGAAACTTTTTCTTGAAATTTCGTTCAATTATGAATACAGAAGTAAACTTCCGACCGAAGATTACGAACATTATGACATAACTACCGATATTTCATTGAAATTAAAGTTATAATTTGGCATATATTTTGGGGTAAACTATATTTGACGTATTAAGGAAAATTTTCATGAAGCAGTCAGGCATTTGTCCATATCCGGGTCTGAGACCGTTCTCTGAGGAAGAGTCTATCTTCTTCAAGGGAAGGGACGTGCATATACGTCAGATAGTTAAACTCTTGGAAGAAAACAAGATGGCTTTCATAACCGGCGCGTCCGGCGACGGAAAGTCTTCAATGGTTTACGCAGGTGTTGTGCCTTATATCCGCGCGGGATTTTTCAAAGCAGATTTCAATTCTTGGATTATTGCAGATTTCAAACCGCAGCGAAACCCGTTAGCCTCACTCGCAGAAGCGTTAGCAACACAAATGAATGCCGATTATGAGGAATGTTTAGCAGAACTTGACAACGGTTTTTCGTCGGTTGTTGACTTTTATAAAAAACTTGGATTTTATGCTGATGACCCGAATGATGGAAAAAATCTTCTTATCATTGCCGATCAGTTTGAGGAAGTTTTTACAAATTCTGACAATTTCAACGACGGACAGCCGAGCGAGGAAAGTTACACGGCTATAAATCTTCTGCTTGAAACCGTCAGAATCTCCGTAACAGAAAACCTTCCCGTCTACGTCATTTTCACGATGCGAAGCGACTTTATTTCGCAGTGCACAGTTTTTAAAAACCTGCCTGAATTTATCGCTTATTCGCAGTTTTTTGTTCCGCAACTAAAACGAAACGAAATCTGTCAGGTCATCGAAGAACCGGCTACTCTTGCAGGCGGAAAAGTTTCAGACCGTCTCAGGGAAGTAATTGTCAATAACTTAAACAACGGTTTTGACCAGTTGCCGGTTTTGCAGCACGCGCTCAACTTGCTCTGGAAAATGGCTGACAACGGACAAAAAGAGTTAGATCTTATCCACTTGGCAAAGATTGCGGGAATTTCAAGGAACGTTCTTTCTGTTGAAGAAAGGAAAGACTTTGACGAGTGGTTTTCCAAGCGTCCGGAATACGAG
>JAEEXW010000133.1 GCA_016287995.1 Bacteroidales bacterium | reverse complement strand
GTTTATCCGCAAGGGTTCGACAAGTTGCTCCAAGAGCAGGTCGATTATATGAAAAACGTTGTAATTCAGGAAGATGAGATTGAATTTATGCTTCAAAAATGCTATTATCTTCCTAAATGGTTTATTGACGTTTTCCTTCGCGGATTCCGTTTCAACACCGACGAAGTATCTATAAGTCAAGACCTTGACGGACATCTTCATGTCAGCGTAAAAGGCAAATGGTATTCGGCGATAATTTGGGAAATGCCGATTTTAAGTTGCGTCAGCGAACTTTTCCATATTTTAAACGGCGACGACAAAAAATACGATTTGGCTCTTGAAACGCAGAAAGTCAGAAAAAAAACTGTTGAAATCTTTGCTAACGGCTTGATTCTCGGCGACATGGGAACACGCCGCAGATTCTCTTTCGACCATCAAAAAATGGTTTTGACACAAATGAAAGATGTTTACGAAAACGGCAAATTCAGCGGATTTTTTACAGGAACTTCCAACGTTTGGTTTGCAAAAGAATTGAATCTCAATCCGTTAGGAACGATGAGTCATCAAATCATCTCGTTTGAAGAAAACGTAACATCGGTTTTTGA
Source organism: Bacteroidales bacterium (assembly GCA_016287995.1). Taxonomy (GTDB): domain Bacteria; phylum Bacteroidota; class Bacteroidia; order Bacteroidales; family UBA3824; genus UBA3824. The sequence continues at coordinate 6,820 of JAEEXW010000133.1, read as the reverse complement.
GGTCAACCATTCTGTCATGGAAAAATGGGCTTCGGTTTATAACGGCGACTTAGGATTATACCTTTACGATTGTTTCGGCGATGATGTCTTTTTCAACAATTTCTCGAAGAAAAACGCGATGTTGTTTTCGGGTTTGAGGGTTGACTCCGGCAACGAAGAAGAGCAGATTGACAAAATCGTTAAGAAATACACCGACCTTGGCATAAATCCGCAAACTAAACAAGTCATTTTTTCAAACGGACTTAACATAAAACGTGCTATTGAAATTCAAAAATACGCTTCTGAAAAGGTAAAACCATCGTTTGGAGTTGGCACATTTTTGACGTGTGATTTAACGGGTATCAGCCCGATGAATATTGTCGTAAAACTCACAAAATCAAGGATTACCGAAAGCCGCGAATGGCACGACTGCGTAAAACTTTCATGTGATAAAGGCAAAACCCTCGGAAATCCGGACAAATGCAAATATTTATTAAGCGTAATATAATTATTATATTGGTTTTCAGCGTTTTACCGCTAACATTACACGCTCAGGACTACAAAATCGTAATTGAAAACTATTCAAAAAGCGACCTTGAAAAAGCCTCGTCAACACTTTCAATTGATAAAGTAAGCCCTGAAAAAATTGTCGCGTTTGCTAACGAAAGGGAATTTTCGACTTTCAAAGAGTTGAAAATTCCTTTTTCCGCTGAAAAAATCCGTCACGACAGACTGTCAAAAAAAATCAACGACGCGCTGAAAACTTCTGACGACTTGGAAGAAATAAGGCACTTTGACATTTATCCGTCGTATCAGTCGTATTTGGATTTTTTGGAATATTATAACGCTGAATATCACGAAATTACAGACATAGAAGAAATCGGCTCGTCTGTTGAAAACAGAAAACTTTTAGCGTTCAAAATTTTTGGCGGCAAAAACGAAATTCTTTGTCCAAAAGTGTTTCTTACCTCGTCAATGCACGGCGACGAGGTTTGTGGATTCGTCTTAATGTTAAGGCTGATTGATTTTTTGTTAACCAACAAAGATACCAATGAAAAAGCAAAAAAAATCGTAGAGAATATTGTGCTTTACATCAATCCTCTCGCAAATCCTGACGGCACATACTCCAACAGCGAAGGCGATTTGAGCCGTTCAAAGCGTTATAATGCTAATAATGAAGATCTTAACAGAGATTTTCAAAGCATAGGCAGCATAGACAAAACAAATTTTCAGCCTGAAACTGCCGCAATGCAAGAGTTTTCAAAAAAGCATAATTTTACGCTCAGCGCAAATTTTCATGCAGGCGACGAGGTTGTAAATTTTCCATGGGACAGTTTTTATGAAAACGAATTTGAACTTCCAGACAAAGAATGGTTTATAGAAGTTTCTAAGCAATATGTTGATTCTGCGCGAGTTACAGACAAAAACTATCTAAAAAGCGTTAACAACGAAGGTTACGTTTTTGGCTCCGAGTGGTACAAAGTCAGCGGCGGAAGACAGGATTACATGATGTATTTCAGACGGTGCAGAGAATTTACAATTGAGTTTTCCAATTCAAAACTCCTTGACAGAGAATCTCTTGAAGAATACTGGCAAAAAAATTACGTATCGCTTTTGAATTTCATAATGTCTGCCCTTGAAGGATTTAAAGGCTCTGTCAAGAATGAAAATGGCGAGCCAATAAAAGCGCAAATCGTAATCCCATATTATGACAAAAATAATTCTTCGGTTTTTACAGACGAAAACGGTATTTTTTTCCGTCCTTTTTTAAAAGACAAAAAAATCAACGTTTGTGCTTTTGCTGATAATTATAAAACTGAATGTCAAGAAATTACAACGCCAGATGAAATAAATTTTGTTCTACAAAAAGGCAAAAATAATATTGTCAGCGTGGAAAAAATTCCAACCCAAAATAGTAAAATCAGGATATTTTATCTTGACGAAATCTTAAAAATAGAAAGTCAAGATATATTAAAAAGCGTAAAAATAATTTCATCAGACGGCAAAGTTATGTTAGAAAAAAATCCTAACGACTTTACTCTAAATTTACCCTTACACAATTATAAGTGCGGAATTTACGTTGTAAAAGCGGAAGATAGTTTTACCACTAAAACACAAAAAATTTTTGTAAAAAAATGAAGAAAATATTAATCACAGCGGCGGCTCTGTTAACCGCTTTTACTGCAAGTGCACAGGACAAAAAGTTAAATGCAATTAAACAACTTTTTGACACCGAAAAATATTCGGAGTGCATAGAAAGCGTTAAAAAATACAACGCTTCCAATACCTCAAAACCCGAAACTTTTTACTATATGGGATTTTCGTATTTTGAGGTTTACAAACAGAATCCCGCAAAAGAAAGCAATTTAACATTAGCGGAAAATACTGTTTATAAGGCAGTTATGAAAGATAAAACGGGCGAAGTTTTGCAGAATTTCATAAAACCATACGACGAACTTCATCAAACAATGCGTCAACTTCAAGAAAAATATTTTGCCTCAGGCGATAAAAGCAAAGCCGGTCAACACGCTCAAATGTCAGCAAAAATTTTCAAAGATACGACAGAAATTTACCGTAGAATTTTTCAGCCGGAACTTTTCGTTGTTCCCATAACGCAGGGCAAAACCCTCGCTGCATACGAGGGCGAGGTCAATCAAACCGACGTAACCGGCAGAAAACAAGGCGTTTGGATTGAAAAATTTCCTAACGGCAAACGTAAATCGCAAATCAATTACGAAAACGGAAAACCAAAAGGCGATTTTTACAAGTTTTATCAAAGGGGCGGCGGCGTAAAAGCGCATTTATATTTTTTTAACGATTCGCTTTCCTCGGCAATTCTTTACGCAGAAAACGGTAACAAAGTTGCGATGGGCTATTATTACAACCACCAAAAAGATAGTCTTTGGCAATATTTTGAGGCAGATTCGATAGTGGTTTCAGAAGAAAATTACATTCGCGGCATCAAAAACGGTAAACAGTCAACTTACTATCTCTCAGGCGTTTTGTTTGAAGAAATGGACTTTAAAAACGGCAAACAGGACGGCGTTTGGAAACGCTATTATGAATCCACCGGCGCGCCGATTTTTGAAACCTATTACAAGGACGGCAAACGCGACGGAAAGTACATTAAATACGATATTAACGGCGAAAAAGTTATCTCCGGCAATTACAAAAATGATTTAAAAGACGGTGTTTGGTCGGCACGCGACGAAGAAACCAAAAAAGTTACCAGAATAAACTACATTAACGGCGTTCCCGAAAACGATGCCGAAATGCAAAAAGAGGAAACGAAACGTTTGGAGGAAATGGTTAAAAACGCTCAAAACTACGACGACCCTCAAAACTACATCAATCACCCAGAGGATTTTCCAATGAAATAATCATAAAAAAATGAAAACAAATATATTTAAAATCAGCGCGTTAGCAGCCGCCTTAATGCTGCCGCAATTATCAGAGGCACAAAAAAACTTGTTCGTAAAAGTAGAAAACATCAACAACGTCAGCAGCGTAAAATACAACCCCGTGGTGTATTCTCTGCCAAAGACGGTTTTGAGCGTAAAAGTAACAGCAGTTAACGAAATTTCCGTAAAAGGACCATATTCGCAATACGCTCAAAAATATCTCGGAACTGACGAAGTAATCAACTCAAATTCAAGTTCTTGGAGCATTTCAAGGGTTGAAATTTCATCATATCCGGTAAAGGATTCGTTACGGACTTTTGTTGTTGAAAGCAATTATCCGTGTGCAATGAACTTTACTTGCAACGGCTTTTTGGAAAGTGTTAACACAACCTCGGATTACAAGGAAGATGACCGTAGAAATTTTGAAAGCAACAATTTTCAAACGGACAATTTTCAAGGCGGAAAGATTTTTCAGGACATCAACGTCAACCGTTATGAAACGGTTTTTGACACGGTTTTGCATGTTATAGACGCAGATTCTGTATTCACCGCCGTCCCGACACAAAGAACGCAAATGATTAGAAAATCTCTCGATGAACAAGCACAAGAACTTGCAAATCAGATTTTTGTATTGCGCGATGACAGAAAGGCTCTTCTTGTTGGCGAATCGGACGGAAAAAGTATGCCTTCGGGCGAGGCCTTGAAATTTATGATTGAACAATTAAACAAGTTGGAAGAAAAATATATGAGCATGTTTATCGGCAAAAAAATTTACAGAGAAAAAACGTATGTCTTTGATTTTGAACCTGATAAAACAGAGCATACTCAAAACATTCTCTTCAAATTTTCACCGGAATACGGCATTCAGACGCGCACGAGTTTAAAAGGCAATCCCGTGATGATTGACGTTACAAACTTAATGGACGGCAACGTTGAAACGGCTTTTAACGAGACTCAAAAAACTCTCCGCCGTAGAGAAAAAGCCTCTAATCAGGACAACGGTTTTGCGTATCTTTCTCCCGCTAACGGCAAAGTAAAAATAATCCGAAACGGCAGTGTAATTTCAGAAAAAGTATTGAATATCAGTCAAATGGGTTTGATTAGATATTTACCGCAAAATCTTATGCAAAATCAAAATTTCAAAATGGAACTTTATCCCGACAAAGGAACTTTGAAAAGTTTGAACTAAAAAAATTGCAAAACGTAATTTTTTATTACCTTTGCAGCGTTAACTAAAAATAATTATCAAAATGGAATCGACAGGATTAGGTTTGGAAAATATGGAACATCCGGTTTTGTTTGTCTTAATCGGAATAGCAGCGGGATACGTCGCCGCAAAACTTATGACAAGAGAAAAACAAGGCTTAGGTCTTATTGTAAACTGCGTAATCGGCATTTTAGGAAGCCTCTTAGCAGGCTGGCTCTGTCCGCTAATCGGTATTAAATTTGCCGACGCATGGTACGGTGATTTTCTTCAAGCCCTCGTGGGTGCAATAGCAATTTTAGCAGCAATCAATTTCTTAAAAAAATGAAAACAATAAAAAAAGTCTTAATTTTAACTGCGGCGTTAACATGCTCGTTTGCAGTAAATTCTGAGGCGCAATATAAAGTCTCGCCCGGAAAATACGCCGTTAAATTCACTGACAAAAACAGCAACGCTTATTCTTTGGAAAAACCTTCGGAATTTCTCTCGCAAAAAGCACTTTTGAGACGCGAAAAATTCTCAATCGGTATCGACAACAGGGACTTGCCCGTTACGACAAAATATGTTGACTCGCTGAAAAGTTTGGGCTTTGGGATTCAAGGCGTATCAAAATGGCTAAACTGCGCCGTCGTTATCTGCGACTCTGCTGAGTTGGAAAAGTTGAAACCGCTCTCTTTTGTTGACTACGATTATGTATGGCGCAAAGAAGATAGTTTAGAAAAACCCGCAGCACAGCCCGAAACACTCGAACGCCCGAAAATAAAGCGCAAAACAAAACCCGATTTTTCGATGAAACTGCCTTACGGAAAAGGCAGCAATCAGGCTCAAATGCTTAACATTCAAGTGCTTCACAATGCCGGTTTCAAAGGCGAGGGCATAACGGCGGCACTTCTTGACGCGGGTTTTTACAAAGTTGACAAACTCAACAGTTTTAAACCCATGCTTGCAAAAGAGCATGTTCTCGGCACATGGGATTTTGTTGACAAAGAAGAAAGTGTTTACGAAAATGACACTCACGGCATGAACGTTCTCTCTTGCATCACAGGATACGATCCCGAATATCTGGTTGGTACGGCACCTGAGGCTCAGGTTTATCTTTTCAGAACAGAAATCGGGAGTTCCGAAAACATCATCGAAGAGTTTCTCTGGGCAATGGCGGCTGAAAGAGCCGATAGTCTTGGGGTTGACCTCATACACAGCAGTCTCGGCTATCACAAATTTGACGATGAAACCAAAAGTTACAAATACAAAGAAATGGACGGCAACACGGCAATCAGCACGATAGCCGCTGACATTGCCGCAAGTAAGGGCATTTTGGTAACCATAAGTGCTGGCAACGAGGGCGATAATTTCGTCTGGCCTTGGATAACCGCACCCGCTGACGCAGACAGCGTCTTGACGGTTGGCGCAGTGGACAAAGATAGAAAAATAGCGTATTTTTCGTCCAACGGACCTTCTTACGATAAGCGCGTAAAACCCGAAGTCTGCGCAAAAGGTTATGACGCAGCCGTTCAAGGAACTTCCAATCACATAACTTATTCTAACGGAACATCGTTTTCAGGACCGATAATGGCAGGCGCGTGCATTTGTCTTATGCAGGCTCACCCGAAAGCACCGGTTATGACTTTGATAAAAGCGATTAAAACGGCAAGTTCGCAATTCAACAAACCAGACACGGTTTACGGTTACGGCATACCCGATTTTGAACTCGCTCACCAAATCCTTATAAAAGAAGGCTATTAATGAATTTAAGTTACAAAGAGGCTGAAAATTATCTGTTTACGCAGTTGCCGGTTTTTGAAAAAACGGGAGGCGACGCCTACAAACCCGGTCTGAATACGGCAACTGCGTTGGATAATTTTTTCCGCAATCCGCACAAAAACTACAAAACCGTACACATCGCCGGCACCAACGGCAAAGGTTCGGTTTCAAACTTTTTGGCGTCAATTTTTCAAGAGGCGGGCTACAAAACGGGGCTTTTTACTTCGCCGCATATCGTTGATTTCAAAGAGCGTATAAGGGTCGACGGCGAAAAAATCAGCGCGGATTACGTAACGGATTTTGTAAACCGTTACGCCGAAAAATTTGCGTATTTAAAGCCGACTTTTTTTGAACTGACAACCGCGATGGCGTTTGAATATTTCAGCGGAAAAAAGGTTGACGTCGCAGTTATCGAGACCGGCATGGGCGGACGTCTTGACTCTACAAACATCATAACCCCCGTTGTCAGCACGAT
>JAEEXW010000132.1 GCA_016287995.1 Bacteroidales bacterium | reverse complement strand
GTGCATGACACATTTTTTCTGCCATAAGCGGTAGCGTGAAAATTTTCTTTTTGGTTAAATCGTACATTACTGCCGAAGAAAATTCTACCGAAGGCATTCCCGACGGCGCAGAAAAATACGGCTTAAACTTTTCGTCCCTTGTATGCGGCGCATGATCGGTTGCAACGGTATCCAAAACATTGTTGACCAACGCATTACGCAAAGCGTTACGGTCGTGCCGCGATTTTACTGACGGGTTGCATTTTATTCTGATGTCAAGTTTCCTGTAATCTTCGGACGAAAACCAAAGGTGAGGAATACAAACCTCGGCAGTTATTTTTTTCTCTTTTAACGGCAAATCCGAAAAAAGTGAAAGTTCTTTTTTGGTGGTAACGTGAGCAATATGAAGCCGTGTAGAGTATTTCAAGGCCAATTTTACAGCAAATGCCGAAGATTCGTAACAAGCCTTTGCACTGCGGACAAATTCGTGAATTTTTACAGGCGCGTTTTCAGGGAAAAGTGCTTTGAATTTTTCAGTATCCGCTTTTATAATGTTTTCACTTTCACAATGTGCAACAATAACGGCGGGAGAATTTTTGAAAAGGTTTTCAAGGGCTTCTATGTTGTCAACTAACATATTACCTGTTGACGAACCCATAAAAAGTTTTATGCCGCAAACTTTTGAAAAATCCGTTTTTAAGATTTCGTCAATATTGTCGTTTGACGCGCCGATAAAAAACGAATAATTTACGAGCGAGTTTTTTTCGGCAATGGCAAATTTTTCGTCCAAAAGTGCCTGAGTTGTTGTAGGAGGTTTGGTGTTAGGCATGTCAAAAAACGTCGTAACGCCGCCCGCAGCCGCCGCCCGCGATTCTGAAAAAATATCGGCTTTTTGTGTCAAACCCGGCTCGCGGAAATGGACATGAGTGTCTATAAAACCCGGGAAAACAAGTTTTCCAGTCGCGTCATAAACTTCGTCATACTCAGGCAGTTCCGCAGAATTCTTACCGCGTTCTATCACCTGTAAAATCCTCTGGTTTTCCACAAGTATATGACCTTTGAAAACTTTTCCCTCGTTAACAATCCTGCAGTTTTTAATTAAAATTCTCATCGCTCAAAAATTTTTCCAATTCGGTAAAAACCATTTTTGAAGGTAGTCCCATAACGTTGTAATACGAGCCTTCTATTCTCGAAATTGCCGCTGCACCTATCCATTCCTGAACGGCATACGCGCCCGCCTTGTCAAAAGGCTTGTAATTGTCAACGTAAAATACTATTTCTTCGTCGCTCAGGGGACGAAACCACACGTCGGTAAATGCCGTAAAAGTTACAGTTTTGCGCTTGTTTTTTATGCAGACGCCCGAATAGACTGTGTGTTTTTTGCCCGAAAGTTTTTTCAGCATTTCTATTGCGCCTTCCCTGCCGGAGGGTTTGCCTAAGATTTCGCCGTCAATCACAACCGTTGTGTCTGAGGTTATAACGATAAGTTTTTCGTCTTCAAGTACTTCGTTTTCAAAGGCTTTCGCTTTTAATTCCGCCAAAAATTCCGAAACTTTTTCTTTCGGCATATCCGACGGATATTCCTCTTTTGTCTCCTTGGTTTTAACCTCAAAGTCAAAACCCAAAATCTGAAAAATTTCCCTGCGGCGGGGCGAGCCCGAAGCAAGAATGATTTTATATTTTTTTAGTTTCTCGTTCAGTATCATGATTTTTTATTTTGCTTCAAATTTTTTGCCCGGATACGATGTTATCAAATCCTTAAACTCCATAGTCAGCAGTAATGACGAAAGTTTTGGAACCGGAATTTCCGTCAACACTGAGAGTGTATCAATAAAAACTTGTCCGTTTTGCCGCAAAACTCCGATGATTTTCTTTTCTTCGGCTGTTAACGGTTCAAGCGGCATTGCCGTCTGAAAAGCCGTACCTTTTTTCCCCGGTTGCCAGCCCATAAGACGTTCTAAATCAAGAGCCGAGGTTATAAGCCCCGCTTTCCCGCTGCTGATTAAATAATTGCAACCGGCATACAGTTTGTCGGAAACCCGTCCCGGAAAAGCAAAAACCTCTCTTTTATAATTTATTGAATCATCAACGGTTATAAGTGCGCCGCCTTTAATTTTGCTCTGTGCGACTATAAGACAGTTGCAAAGCCCCGCCACAATGCGGTTGCGCCTCGGAAAATTTGTCTTGCTGACAGGCTCGCCGTAATAGTATTCGGTCAAAAGCATACCGCCTGAATGAACAATGTCAGAGGCAAGTTTGCGGTTGCCGGCGGGATAAATCATATTAAGACCGTGTCCTAAAACCGCTGCCGTCGGAACGTCCGATTTCAACGCCGCCTGATGTGCAAACGTATCCGCACCGTCAGCCAAACCGCTGATTATTATAAAATTAATGTTGTCTTTTTTCAACTCTTCAACCAAAGAAAAAATATTATTCTTGGCATCAGAGTCCGCAGACCGCGTTCCTACTATGCCGATTGTACGGTTAGTGTCAAAATTTAAGTTTCCCAAATGAAAAAACATCGTGGGAGCATCTCCGCACTGAGCAAGTTTTTGAGGATAATTATCGTCCGTAAAATAAGTTGCTTGAATGTTTTTGGTTAGGCAAAGTTCAATTTGATTTTTTGCCATATCAAGCACTTTTTGATTTTTTATAACATTCTTTACATTTGCGGAAATTATCTTTTTTTCAACAAACTCGTCAATGTTTTCAAAAAAGTATTCCTCGCTGCTGTTTTCAGCAAGAATTTTTCGTATTCCCGAACAGCCTACGCCCGGAATCATGTTGATTGCAACCTTGTACAACGCATTTTGGGAGTCGAGTTTCATACTATTTCGGGGCTTTAAAATACAACACTATTCCGATTATAGTATAAAGAATATTCGGAATCCAGACCGCAAGCAAAGGCGGCAACGAACTTCCTATGGCAAACTGAGTAAAAATCTGCATAAAAAGTATGTAACTGAAACTCAGTCCTAAACCCACGCCGAGATTTATACCCATACCGCCGCGGACTTTTTTGCACGACAGGGTTACGCCGATAAGCGTCAGGATAAAACACGCAAACGGATAAGAAATTCTGCGGTAACTTTCCACTTCAAAAACCTCGATGTTTTCGCTTCCGCGCCTTCTCTGCTCGTCAATGTAATCCGTCAACTCTTCCGAAGTAAGGGTCTCGATTTGGTTTAGCCTCTGGTTGAAATCCGTCGGCATAATAGCCAAAGTCGTATCCATGGACTTGCCTGTTACAACAGAGTCTCCGTTTTCGGTTATGTAACGGATATAATAATTTGAAATTTTCCATTTGTTGATTGTCGTGTCCCAACGAATATCGTCAGACATGAGTTTTTCTTTCATCTCATGGCCGTGAAACTTTTCCCAACTGAAACGGTAACCGATGTTCGACGAAGCGTTGTAAGATTGCAAATAAAGTCTTGTAGAGTCGTTGACCTGACGGTGAATGTTTCTGTCGGTATTAACGTAGGCTCTTCGGATATAAGTGTTTTCAAAATTAAGACGTATTGCGGTTGCCGGCGGAATAACGTATGCGCTAAGCAGATAAGACAGAATTGCTAAAACCAAGGCCGACTCAAAATAAGGCAGCAAAAGCCGCCTGAAACTTATTCCCGCGCTCAAAATCGCAATTATTTCCGAGTTGTTGGCAAGTTTTGAGGTGAAGAAAATCACCGAAATAAATATGAACAAAAACATGAACATATTTGCGTAATACGGAGCAAAATTCACGTAATAGTCAAACACGATGGCATGCAAAGGTGCTTTCTTTTCCATAAAATCGTCGAATTTTTCCTGAATGTCAAAAACGATGATTATGGAAATCAAAAGCAGCAGCGAATAAAAAAACGTGCCTAAAAATTTTTTGATTATATAGCGGTCTAATTTCGTAAACATTTTATAATCTCTCCATCATTTGTTTTACAGCCCCGTCTTTCCAATCGGCAAAAGTTCCGTCCAAAATCCTTTCACGGATTTCGCGGACAAGTTCAAGATAAAACGCAAGATTATGAATACTTGCAATCTGAGCCGCCAATCTTTCGCCCGAAATTACAAGGTGTCTTAAATATGCTCTTGAATATTCGTGGTCTACGAAAGAAGTTCCGTCAGGGTCAAGTTCCGAAAAATCATATTTCCACTTTTCGTTTTTGATGTTGATTGTGCCTTTTTTGGTAAAAAGCATTCCGTTTCTGCCGTTTCTTGTGGGCATAACGCAGTCAAACATGTCGATTCCGCGGGCAACGCCTTCGATGATGTTTGCCGGTGTGCCCACACCCATCAGATAACGGGGCTTGTCTTTGGGAAGGATATTGTTGACAACTTCAATCATTTCGTACATCATTTCAACGGGTTCGCCGACTGAAAGTCCGCCGATAGCGTTAGCCTGCATATTTTGAGAGGCGATAAATTCCGCCGACTCTTCCCTCAAATCCTTATAAACCGAACCTTGGACAATCGGCAGATAGGCCTGCGAATGAGAGTACAAAGGCTCTGTTTCTAAAAAATGTTTTACGCCGCGTTCAAGCCATGAATGAGTGATTTTTAACGATTTTTTTGCATATTCGTAAGTACACGGATAGGGCGTACATTCGTCAAGAGCCATCATAAAATCGCTGCCGATAATGCGTTCGGTGTCAACGACGTTTTCCGGTGTGAAGATATGTTTTGAGCCGTCTATATGAGAACGGAAGGTTACACCTTCGCGGGTGATTTTTCTGTTTTCTGCTAACGAAAAAACTTGAAAACCGCCACTGTCGGTTAAAATATTTCTGTCCCAGCCTATAAATTTATGCAGTCCGCCCGCCGCTTTTATGACGTCCATTCCCGGACGTAAATAAAGGTGATATGTGTTTCCGAGAATGATTTTTGCGTTGATGTCGTCATGAAGTTCTTTTTGATGAACGCCTTTTACGCTGCCCACTGTACCTACGGGCATAAAAATCGGAGTGTTAACCTCGCCGTGGTCTGTTGTGATAACGCCCGCACGAGCCGAAGTCCTCGGGTCGGAATATGTAATTTCAAATTTCATGTCTTGACTTTATAATTCGGGGCAAAGGTAGTTTTTTTTTTAGGAAAAAACAACTTTACATAAATAATTTTTAATTACGTGTTTCCCTTTTTGTTGATACGTTTTTTGCTTAAAATTATGGAATGAAATTTTTAGCCGTAAAATCTTCCTTACTTTTGCATTGAAAAAAAGAAGAAATGAGATTATGAAAATACCATTTATAAAAATGCAGGGTGCTGGCAACGATTACGTTTATATCGACTGCTTTGAGACTCCTTTTGAAACCCTGCCTGAAATCTCCGCGCTCGCTAAAAAAATGAGCGACAGACATTTTGGAATCGGCAGCGACGGTCTGGTTTTGATAATGCCTTCTGACAACGGTTCGGAACTCAGAATGAGAATGTTTAATTCCGACGGCTCTGAGGCGCAAATGTGCGGAAACGCTTCACGCTGCGTTGCAAAATACGCTTTTGACACGCAAAAAGTTAAAACCAAAGAATTTACTCTCCAAACCAAAGCCGGACAAAAACAAATTCAAATCATTGATTCTGACACCGTTACGGTAAATATGGGAAAACCCGAAATTATCACGGAAGAGAATTTTTTAGAAATTTCAGGCGTAACGTACAGATATACAGCCGTTTCGATGGGAAATCCGCATTGCGTTATCTTTGTTGACGATGTTAAAAACTTTCCCGTAGAGACTGTCGGCAGACAAATCGAAATCCATAAAAACTTTCCCGAAAAAACCAACGTAGAATTTATAAAAGTAATTGACAATAAGACACTTGAAATGCGTGTCTGGGAGCGCGGCGCGGGTGAAACCTTGGCCTGCGGAACGGGTGCGTGCGCAAGCGGTGTCGCTTCTTTTATAAACGGTCATTCAGAAAGAAACGTCCGTTTGAGGCTTTTGGGCGGCGATCTTCAAATCAACTGGTCGGAAAAGGACGGCTGCGTGTACATGACAGGCGGCGCAAAAATTGTTTTTAAAGGCGAATTTTATTATTAAAAGATTATGATACAGATAAACGAAAACTTTACCAAACTTTCTGAAAGTTACCTTTTTACGGAAATAGCCCGCAGGGTTAAGGCTTATACATCTGAAAATCCGAATGCGGACATTATAAAAATGGGAATCGGCGATGTTACCCTGCCGCTTCCAAAAGCCTGCATTGAAGCCATGCACAAGGCTGTTGACGAGATGGCTGTAAAAGAGACTTTCCGCGGTTACGGACCTGAACAGGGTTATGAATTTTTGCAGGAAAAAATCCGCGATTTTGACTTTGCAACACGCGGCGTAACGCTTTCTAACGATGAAATTTTCATTTCCGACGGCGCAAAATCCGACACGGGAAACATCACCGATATTTTGGGCAGCGGCAACACAATCGCCGTAACAGACCCCGTTTATCCCGTTTATGTGGACACTAACGTTATGGCAGGACGGCAAAACATTGTCTATATGCCTGTTACGAAAGAAAACGGCTTTGTTCCCGAACTGCCGAAAGAGGACGTTTCGGTGCTTTATTTGTGTTTTCCTAACAATCCTACGGGAACGGTTCTTAAAAAAGACGAATTAAAAGTTTTTGTGGATTACGCCTTGAAACACAAAGCGTTAATACTTTTTGACGCGGCATACGAGGCTTTCATAACCGAGGACAACGTGCCGCACTCAATTTACGAAATTGAAGGCGCAAAAGAGGTTGCGATAGAGTTTAGAAGTTATTCAAAAACGGCAGGTTTTACGGGGACGAGATGTTCTTATACGGTTGTCCCGAAAGAGTGTACGGGGTATGACAAAAACGGTAAAGCCTTTTCGCTCAATCACTTTTGGAAACGCCGTCAATGCACGAAATTCAACGGCACACCTTATATAATTCAGCGTGCGGCGGAAGCAATTTATACGCCTGAGGGTTCGTCGCAAGTTATGGAAATCATCAACTATTATTTGAACAACGCCAAAATTATCCGTGAGGGTTTGACGAAAAAAGGTTTTGAAGTTTTCGGCGGCGTTAACTCACCGTATATCTGGCTGAAAACTCCCGAAAAAGACTCATGGAAGTTTTTTGACTATTTGCTGAAAGAAAAAAACATTGTTACCACACCGGGTGCAGGTTTCGGTAAATCAGGCGAAGGTTATATCCGCCTCACGGCTTTCAACACCAAAGAAAAAACTATTGAGGCAATGGAAAGAATATAAGAAGTCAAAAAGAAACTTTACAATAATTTAACATTTAATATTTGTTAAATTATTTGTTTTGTGTTTCCTTTGCGTTGTGAAAAACGTACAACCAAAAGTAAAATTTAATGTAAATTTCTGATGAAAAATTTGCAAAACTCAATAAAAAATCGTATCTTTGATACGCAACGCAACGCAACGCAACGCAACGCAACGCAACGCAACGCAACGCAACGCAACGCAACGCAACGCAACGC
>JAEEXW010000131.1 GCA_016287995.1 Bacteroidales bacterium | reverse complement strand
CGCCGCGGCAAAACTTTACGCCTATTGGATAATGGTCAATTACAGAGAGGCTTACGGAATTTTTGCGTCAAACGGAATCCTCTTCAACCATGAAAGTCCAATTCGTGGTGAAACTTTCGTAACAAGAAAAATCACCCGCGCAGCCGCAAAAATTGCCCTCGGAATGCAAAAATGCCTTTACCTCGGCAATCTCTCCTCAAAACGCGATTGGGGACACGCAAAAGATTACGTTAAAGCCATGTGGATGATTCTTCAACACACTGAGCCTGACGACTTTGTAATTTCAACCGGCGTTACAACAACGGTCAGAGACTTCGTTAAAATGGCATTCCAAGAAACCGGCGTAACGTTAGAATTTCAAGGCGAAGGCGTTAACGAAATCGGTGTTGTAGCCGCAGTTTCTGACGATAAAAAATTCCGCGACATCAAACAGCACGTAAAAAAAGGCGACATTTTAGTCAAAGTAGATCCGACATATTTCCGCCCGACAGAAGTCGATTTGTTAATCGGCGACTCGACAAAAGCACGGACAATTCTCGGCTGGAAACCTGAATACGACCTTCAAAAACTCGCCGCCGAAATGGTTCAGTCAGACCTCAAAATCATGAAGAAAGACAGATATTTGGCAGAAGGCGGGTTTAAGATTTTAAATTATTTTGAATAGATTTTGTTCCCTTTTAAAAAAGGGAACCGGAAAATTTTTATATTCGCGCTTCGCGCGGAGTGGCGGACGTAACTCATACATAACTAACTCCGCGCGAAGCGCGCTCTTAAAAGTTTTTCGCTTCCTTTTTTTAAAAAGGAAGAAAAAAACAAAAAAAATGAACAAAGATAGTAAAATATATGTAGCCGGCAACCGTGGGTTGGTTGGCAGTGCGATATGCAGGGCGTTGAAAAGGAGAGGTTATGAGAACCTTGTTTTTACGCCTCACGCGCAGTATGATTTGATTGATACAAAGACAGTTGAGGACTTTTTCGAGAAGGAAAGACCTGAATATGTTTTTCAGTCGGCGGCACACGTCGGCGGAATAATTGCGAACTTGACGTACAGAGCGGATTTTATTTATCAGAACTTGATGATTGAGGCTAACATCATCAATTCAGCGTATAAATTCGGCGCAAAAAAACTGTTGTTTTTGGGTTCGAGTTGCATTTATCCGAAAAATCCACCGCAGCCGATGACTGAGGACGTTTTGTTAACCTCTGATTTAGAGTACACTAACGAGCCGTATGCGATTTCAAAAATTGCGGGCATAAAGTTGTGCGAAAGTTATAATTTGCAGTACGGAACTAATTTTATCTCCGTCATGCCGACAAATCTTTACGGTCCAAATGATAATTATAATTTGGAAACTTCGCACGTTTTACCGGCAATGATTAGAAAATTTCACTTGGCTAAATGCTTGGAAAACAAGGATTTTGACGGAATCAAAAAAGACTTGAACCGTCGTCCGATAGAAAAAATTTCGGGCGAAAATTCTTTGGACGAACAGTTAGCCATCATCAAAAAATATGGCATTTTTTCTGACGGCAACGAAACGGTTGTAGAATTGTGGGGCGATGGTAGTCCGAGGAGAGAATTTTTACATTCAGACGATTTGGGCGATGCGTGCGTTTATTTGATGGAAAACGTTGATTTTTCGGACATTTTGAAAAATCAGTTTAACATAACAGATTTTTCTGTGCCGTACACGAAGTCAGAAGTTAAAAACACGCATATCAACATCGGAACGGGTAAAGACCTTTTGATTAAAGAGTTAGCAGAAATGGTAAAAACAACTGTCGGCTTTAACGGCAGGATTATTTGGAACTCTGACAAACCAAACGGCACTCCGCAAAAACTTCTCAACGTTTCAAAACTTGAAAGTCTCGGTTTTAAATACAAAATCGAACTTTCTGAGGGTGTAAAAAGAAGTTATAAAAATTATTTGGAGGAATAAGGTTATTATTTGCAAATGCTTATAAAAATGCTTTTAAGGCTTTTGACATTAATATTGCTATTGATTTCAACATCTTGCTGCAAGGTGCAGCAAGATATTGAAGTCAGAAATTTTAATGTCCTTGGTCAAAAGGCAACTTTAAATGACGACAGCGACGATTACGATGTCATCCGTGATTATTGTTGTTTTGGAATTATTGGCGAAAACGAAGCACCTGCACTACGCACTCCGGCACGTCAACGCACTTCTCAACGCAACTTTGAAAAACGCAAATTAACGTTTGAAGCACTTACAAAGTTTTCCTTTGTCAACAAAATACTAAATATTTTTCGTGGCGAACGGCAAATGCATAGTCATTTGAAAAATTCAGGTCGGTCGCTACTATATTTTCTTTGCAAACTTTCACTCTGATTTGTCATTAGCACTTCATTTTTTATAATTGCAAGTATCTTAACTTGCTCTATGGTAATACTATTGTCCAATTCATTTAAAGAAAAACTTAAAATGACAAATAATTTTACAAATATAGAGAACGGTATTTCAACCTTCTCAAACGGAAAAGTTACAATCGAAAAAAAGTTTAACACAACGGGTATCGTATGGCTAATAATTGGCGCATTGATGTTTGTTGCTCAAATATTTGATAAAGAGAACGGAACTATTACAATGGCACTTTTAATGATGGGTCTTTGTGCAGTGGCATACGGTATAATCGTTCTTTTTGCGAAGAAAACAAGTTTCTATTTTAACGGCAAAGCAATGAAAATGTACAAGTTTATGTTCAATGCTGACCGTAGCGCGGACGTAATCCGACTGCATGAAGCAGGCGAATTTGGCGAAATGCTTGACATTCCTCGCAATTCAGCCGCTAAAATAATGCTTAAAATCTTGGTTGCAAACGATTACAGCGTGGCTTATTCGCAGATTTGGAAGTTTTCGGCTGAAAATTACAATTATGAGCCGTCAACAGAAATTAGCGAACACGACAAAGCACAATGTCAAAAAATTAATACGCTCGTTGTAAGTTACTAATAATAAAGGGCTGACAATAACAAAACTATCAGCCCTTTTTTATGAAAAAAATAACAAATATAATCTACAACATCTGAGGCGGACGATAGCCGCTATCCGAAGAAGTCGTTGCAACAGAAGACCCTACATTCTGTTTTTTGTAATGTTCAACGGCAATGCGTGCTATCATGTTGGAAATATTCGTGTCTGTGTTAGCCTCAACACTGATGAAATGGTCGCCTAAAAGGTTTTCCCAACAAGTTTTAACCTCTTTCATCTGACCCGCCCAGTCAAGAATATTGATGTGGTAAATTTCCCATTTTTGCTGAGCCTCTTTGATGATTTCTTCCGAAGTCATATCTTTTTCAGCACCGCCGAAAATATTTTTCAACGCTGATTTGGGATAATCACTGTGGTTAGGCTCGTCGCCGATTGTGATTAAAAGACCTTTTTTGCCGCGCTTGTTGATGGCGTCGCAAGAGGTATGACGCGCCGCAAAATAGTATACAAGCGATGTGCTTTCACCGCCGTTGCCGCCACCGCCACCTTCTAAATAAACGGCTGTCAGCCATTTTTCGATGAGTTCGTCGCTGGCTTCAAACTGTCCCGCCTGAAACGGAAAATCATCGCATTTATGGTCGCCGTATGCCGTAAAACAAAGTTGCGGACAAGGCACGCCTTCGTCCAAAAGTTTTTTCATCACCTCCGGCAAATCGTTTTTGATAAGGCTTTCCGGAACGTGTCCCATACTGCCGGTAACGTCAAGACCGATGATAATAGGCAGTGTGTCAGGGTGTTCGTCGGTTTCGCAACATTCGCGTACCACATTTTTAGGATCCATTTTTGAATCCATTGTGCGGTTGACAAAAATTTCTTCACGGCTGACTGCGGCATAACTTACCGTGCGCATTCTCGCCGTATCGTATGAATAACGTCCTGCTCCCATAATTACTGAATTTTAGAAGTCCAACTTGGTATTAATTCTTTGATTTTGTCTGCTTCGGGATATTTTCCAAAGAGATATTCGTAACGGTCAACCACTATTTCAAGGATTATCAACTCGTTGCGTTTGTCAACCCCGATTTGAATGTCCTTCTCCTTAAAGGCTGTCGGATTGAAATCACTCGGCACAACCTGTGTGCTTGTAATGTTAGACGGGCAAAGGTCGAGAATAAGGTTTTCCCTTTGACGGTCGTATTGACGGATTCTGCGGCAACGGTCTTCGATGTCGCGGCGGTATTCGATTTCGGTATCTTCTGCGATACCCTCGGCTCTGTCTTCACGGATTTGACGGAAAGAGGCCGTTAAGTTGTCTTTGAATTTTCCCATTTTCTATTAGGTTTTTATTAAAAGTTAGCCCAAAAATATGATTATTTTTTTGTTTTGACAAATTTATTTTAATTTTGGAACGAAAATTTTAAGCAGTTATGAGTACATTAAGCGTTGAAAATTTTGGTCCGATAAAAAAAGCTGATGTTGAAATAAAAAAAGTTACGGTATTTATAGGTAATCAAGGTGCTGGAAAAAGTACACTTGCAAAACTTATATCAACTTTTTCGTGGATAGAGAAAGATTTATTTCGGAGAGACGAAAATAATGATGCGAAAGTTGAAAAAGAATTAGAAAAGAAATATAAAAAACTTTTCGAATATCATCGTAT
The DNA here is from genome assembly GCA_016287995.1 of Bacteroidales bacterium. Lineage (GTDB taxonomy): Bacteria > Bacteroidota > Bacteroidia > Bacteroidales > UBA3824 > UBA3824. Next base: position 2,828 of record JAEEXW010000131.1, on the reverse strand, counting down.
TGATAATTTCTTACAGAAGAGCAGTTGCATATATTACGGTGGAGATGTTTTGCAAACAACTTTTTTTGACTTTGAATATGAAAAAAAAGGTTATGTGTTTAATATTGACTATCTAATGCCTGCAAATGAGCATTACTCTTTGCCAAAAATTACATATTTTCCTGCGGAAAGAAATTATGTTTCTTCATTCAGAAGTTTTAAGGTCAATCGAGGTTTTAATCTTTGGTCTAAATCGCTCCAAGAATTTAACGAAATATTCCAAGAAGCAAAAGATAATTTGAAAGACGAATTAAAACTTCCGATTAATAATATAAAAATTGAGTATAACAAACTTAATGACATTCTATATGTAAGAGGAGATAATTACAAAATACCGCTCGCTGACTCTGCAAGTGGCTTTCAGTCTTTTGTACCAATGTTTGTTGTGGCGAATTATCTTTCAAAAAAGTTGCAGACAGAATATGAAATGAATAATGAAGAACGCATTAAATTTAAGAATGAATCGTTGCAAATATTAAGCAACTCTTCATTTACAGATGAACAGAAAAGAATGTTGTTGTCGAATCTTGCAGCAAGAATAAATGCTAAACGTACACTTAACATCATTGAAGAGCCGGAGCAAAATCTTTTTCCGGACTCTCAGCGAAAGATGTTGAATAGTTTGCTTGAATTTAATAATTCAGTTGCAGAAAATCAGTTGATTCTCACAACTCATAGTCCGTATATCATTAATTATCTGATGCTTGCGATAAAAGCAGCGGAATTAAAAGAAAAAGCAAACGGCAATGCAGAAATCGAAAACAGAATCAACGAAATTGTTCCGCTAAAATCTCTCATACCGCTGAAAGATGTTGTTATTTACGAAGTTAATAACGACGGTACAATTAGCGAATTGCCTCAATCATACGGTCTTCCGTCCAATGAGAATTTTTTGAACAACGAACTCGGAGAAGCAAATTCGCTTTTTTCGGAATTAATGGAAATTGAAGATTTATGCGAACAATAGATTTTTTTGAAGAAAAAAATAAACAAAGCACAAATCAAGCATTGTTCGGATTGTGCGATGATGTTGAGGGGCAACCTGCATATATTGACACGGATTTATCAAACAAAAATGTCAAATGGATTGGTATTGTAAAAAATCAGAATGAAAAACAGATTTTGTTTTATCCAGTTGATCATTGTGTTGATTTAAAAACCGAAGACGGGAAAATGGCTCAAAGATGTGAAGGTATTTTGTATTTATCAGATAATAATTTGATTTTCACTGAATTAAAAGACAGGAAAATCCTTCCTGCCGTTTGGTTGAAAGATGCCCAAGAACAAATTATAGAAACGTTATCGCATTTCTTTAAGTATTATGAATCAGGTACTTATAAAATAAAAGCGTGGATTTGTAATAAACAATTAACAAATCCGAATTATTATAAACAAATTAACGAATTTAAGGAAATAACAAAAGAAACATTCCGCCTTAAAAAAGGATTAGTACTCTTTGTGGAAAGAACTATAAAAATATAGTTCTTTTTAGAAAAATGTTATATAGTGTTAACACTATCTTAAAATACCTTTTAAAAAATATACATATATTTGTCAACTCGCAAGAAGCGGGGTATTTCATGCAAAGTTATGAGAGTTTTGTTAGTGTCGACCTCCGATAGAATCGGCGGAGCGGCTATCGCGTGTTCGCGTATATTTCAAGCGTTAAAAAAAAACGGCGCAGAAGTCAAAATGCTCGTCAGGGACAAAGTTTCTGACTCTGAGGACGTGTATACCGTTAATAAAAATATTTTCGTAAGATTTTTGAATTTTTTGAATTTCTGCCTCGAAAGACTTTGCATATTTTTCCGTCTCGGGTTTAAAAAGAAACATCTTTTTCAGGTTTCTTTTGACAATTTCGGAGCATTCAACCTCCTGAAAAATCCCTTAATCGAAGAAGCCGACGTTATAAATTTTCATTGGACAAGTCAGGGGTTGCTTTCGCTTAGCCAATTAAACGAACTTCTCAAAAAAAATAAACGTATCGTTTTTACAATGCACGATATGCACTATTTCACGGGTATTTGTCATTATGCCCGCAAATGCAACAATTTTGAGACAGGCTGCGGAAATTGTCTGTTCTTGAACGACGGAAAAAAGGAAAACGATTTTTCGCGCCGTTGGTTTAAGCGTAAACAGCAGATAGACCGCCGGCAAAACTTAATTTTTGTGGCGTGCAGTAATTGGTTGAGAGACACCGCAAAAACTTCGTTGATGTTTGAGAAAAACAAAGTTTTTTCTGTACCTAACCCTATTAACACCGACGTTTTTCGCCCTTACGACAAGGTGAAGGCGAGAGAAAAATTCAACCTTACAAAAAAATACGTTATACTATTTGGCGCGGCAAATTTCTCTGACAAACGTAAAGGTCTTAAATATCTGCTTGAAGCATTGAGACACATACATATAAAATACACCGAATTTGATGATGATATTCAACTTTTGGTTTTCGGCGACGGCGACGAAACAATGATGAAACAGTTTCCTTATAGTTACAAAACCGCCGGTTATATCAAAGACGAAAAAGATTTGGCAATGCTTTACAGCGCGGCAAACATTTTCGTAACGCCGAGTCTTGACGACAACCTTCCGAATACCGGCATGGAGGCTCTTTCGTGCGGAGTGCCGTGCGCTGCTTTCAACACGGGCGGTCTGCCGCAACTTATCGACCACAATGTCAACGGTTATCTCGCCGCGCTGCAAAATTCCAAGGATTTGGCAGAGGGAATTTTCAAAATCATAACCTCCGAAAACTACACAACTTTCTGCCGCAATGCAAGAAGCAAAGT
>JAEEXW010000130.1 GCA_016287995.1 Bacteroidales bacterium | reverse complement strand
CATTATTATACAACGGACGAGGTTCAGGAAATCGCTGACTACACCGGCGACAGTCTCGGTCTCTCGCAGCAGGCGGCTAAAACCGACGCCGACATCATCGTCTTCGCAGGCGTGCATTTTATGGCAGAAACCGCTAAGGTTCTCTCGCCGAAGAAAAAAGTTTTAATTCCCGATCTTGCCACTTCATGTTCTTTGGCAGACTCGATTAACGAACAGCAACTCAAAGACTTAAAGGCAAAATATCCTGATCACACCGTTATCTCATACGTTAACACGACGGCAGAAATCAAGGCCCTTACTGACATCGTTGTAACTTCGTCAAATGCCGTAAAGATTGTTTCGCAACTTCCGGAAGACGAAAAAATAATTTTCGGACCGGACAAAAACCTCGGCAACTACGTTCAGAAGGTTACGGGCAGAAAAAACATGGTGATTTGGCAAGGCGGTTGTCATGTTCACAGCCGTTTTGACGCGAATGCGCTTGAAGAATTAAAAGAGAAATATCCTTCGGCGAAGGTTCTCGCCCACCCCGAATGTCCAGAAGAAATTCTGCAACTTGCGGATTTTGTCGGCGCAACATCTTACCTTTTGAAAATGAGCACTGAACAGCCCGACAAAGAGTTTATCGTGGCAACCGAGCCGGGAATTTTTTATGAAATGAAAAAGCGCAATCCCGAAAAATCTTTCATTCCCGTACCGAGCAATGAGGGACACCCGCTCAATATGTGCGTTAACATGAAACGTAACTCTTTGAAAAAGATTTACTTAACGCTTAAATACGAATTTCCGCAAGTAGATCTTCCGAAAGAACTTTCAGAAAAAGCGGTCGTTTGTATCAACAGAATGATGGAGATGAGTTAACCATGAAGAAATTCTTTGTTATATTATCGTTTTTTATAACCGTAAACGCTGCGGCTCAGGAAGTTAACCCAAACGGTTACAACAAGTTTTATTATCCTGACGGCAGCATTTCGAGTGAAGGCACTTTGAAAAATGGTCAACCCGACGGCTTTTGGAAAACGTATTATCCGGACGGTGTTTTAAAATCGGCGGGGCGGCGCACAAATTTTCAACTTGATAGTCTTTGGCTGTTTTTTGACGAAAAAGGCGACACGACAAACGTTATCAACTATAATTACGGTAAAAAAAACGGTTACACGTTAACATACACCGATAACGTTTTGAAATCCAAAGAGTTGTACCGCGACGACAAAAAAGAAGGCATGTCGTTTTATTACGAAAAAGGCGTTTTGAGCGAAGAAATCCCTTATAAAGACAACAAAAAGCAGGGCGAAGGATACCGTTACAACAAAAACGGAGACATCGTCGCAGTTATGACCTTCAAAAACGGCTCTCTTATCGACCAAAACAACATAAACCGTGTGGATTCGCGCGGAATGAAACAGGGCGTTTTCAAGACTTTTTATCCCGACAAAAAGGTAAAAACCGAATGTTACTACAAAGATGACAAACTTAACGGTTATTACCGCGAATTTGACCAGAAAGGCAAGGAAACCTCAATCGTGCGTTACATCAACGGCGAAATTCAGCAGGAAAACAAAAACGCGCTTGCTTCAAACAAAGAAACCGTAAAAGTGAAGAATGAATTTTACTCGGACGGAACGTTAAAAAAGTCAGGCGGTTATAAGGATTCACTTCCTGTGGGAGTTCACCGCGTTTACAACGAGCAGGGCAAAATAAAATCTTCCGAAACTTACAGTGAAGAAGGCAAAAAAATCGCTGACGGAATCGTTGACGGCAAAGGCAGGGAACAAGGCAAATGGACTTTGTACGATTCCTTAGGAAACGTCTCAGGCAAAGGCAGTTACAAAAACGGCAAACGTGAAGGCGAATGGCTGTTTTGTTTTCCGGGCGGTCAGACGGAGCAGAAAGGCGTTTACAAGGACGGCAAACCCGAAGGCAAATGGCTTTGGTATTATTCTGACGGCAAACTCCGCCGCGAAGAAAATTTTGTAAAAGGCAGGGAAGACGGTATTTGTTATGAACTCTCCCCTATTGGCGACACGATTCAGAGCGGAGCCTTTGTTGAAGGCTCAAAAGAGGGACGCTGGAAAACCGACGTCGGCGACGCTTTGGTTATAGAGAATTACTCTGACGGCGAACTTCACGGCGAATACAAAGTCTACTTTATATCAACGAAAAAACTAAAAATCGAAACCAAGTATCTGCAAGGAAACCTTCACGGCAGATACCGCGAGTTTTACGAAAACGGCAGAATAAAAACCGACGGCGAATATGTCGCCGGAAAAGAAAACGGCGTTTGGAGTTTTTATGACGAAGACGGACTCTTGGAAACGCAAATAGAATATTCTCAGGGCGAAATCGCAAAAGTTGACGGAAATGCAATGCCGAAGAAATAAAAAAAATCCCCGCTTCAAAGGCGGGGATTTTTTTTATTTAAGAACTTTGTTTGCCTCGTTTCTGATAGTGTTTTCAATCAGGGACTCAAAAGGTTTCAGCAAAAACGGCACTTTGCCGTTGACTATGACTTTGCCGTCCTTTACCTGAATGTGGCCTGCAAGTGTCATGCCGTTAAAATTGCATGAATAATCGCCTTCGTTGCCGTTCCAGTTTTCCGTGATTCCGCCGACTTTGTCCTGATGTTCTTCTTTGAGTTTGGTCAAAAAAGACTTCATCTTTGCGAGGGCTTCCGCCTCGGAATATTTGTGGTCTATTGTTACTTCCATGGTCTTTATATTTTTAAAGTTTTGACATTCTTTTTTTACAAACTCCACTCGTATCCGTCTTTCGTGTCTTTGATCTTCACCCCTGCCCTGTTCAAATCGTCGCGCAGTTTGTCAGACAAAGCGTAATTCTTGTCCGCTTTCGCGGTTTTTCTCAACTGCTGAATCATGTCAACGAGATTGCCGATAACTTCGCTGTTGTCGGATTTTGCAGTTTCGTCCTTCAAACCGAGAATTTCAAAGCACAAATCGTGATAAAGTTTTTTCAAGTCGTTTAAGTCAGCCTCAGTAAGGCCTTCTTTGCCGTCTTTTATGAGGTTTATATGTTTAACACCCTCAAAAAGGTATGAAATCATTACCGGCGTGTTAAAATCATCGTTAAGGGCGTCAAAACATTTTTCTTTCAATTCTGACACGGAGAATGACGAACTCTTGCCTGCTGATAAAGAATCAAGCGATTTTACGGCGGAAAGAAGTTTTTCAAGACCTTTTTCCGACGCCTGCAAAGCCTCGTTGGAGAAATCCAATGTTGAGCGGTAATGCGCTTGAAGGATAAAGAATCTCACCGTCATAGGCGTGTAGGGCTGTTCAAGAAGTTCGTGCTGACCGGCGAAAAATTGTTCCAAAGTCATAGCGTTGCCCAAGGACTTACCCATTTTTTTGCCGTTGATGGTTATCATGTTGTTGTGAACCCAGTATTTTACGCTGTCGTGTCCCATCGCTCCTACGGCTTGCGCGATTTCACATTCGTGATGCGGAAACTGCAAGTCCATGCCGCCGCCGTGAATATCGAAAAATTCGCCTAAATACTTGGTACTCATGGCAGTACATTCGAGATGCCAGCCCGGAAAACCTTCACTCCATTTGCTCGGCCAGTGCATGATGTGTGCCGGTGAAGCCTTTTTCCAAAGCGCGAAATCGCACTGGTTGCGTTTTTCGTCCTGACCGTCAAGCGTGCGGGTCTTCTCCAAAAGGTCTTCAACGTTTCTGCCTGAAAGTTTGCCGTAACGGTATTTCTCGGCGTATTTCTTTATGTCGAAATATACAGAACCGTTGGACTCGTAAGCGTAACCGTTGGCGAGAATCTTGTCGATAAGTTGCTGCTGCTCAATGATATGTCCCGATGCGTGCGGCTCGATTGAGGGCGGCAGACAGTTCAGAAGCCTCATGTTTTTGTGATAATCCTCGGTGTAAGTCTGAACGACTTCCATAGGTTCGAGATTTTCGAGTTTGGCTTTTTTTGCGATTTTGTCGTCGCCTTCGTCAGCATCATGCTCCAAATGACCCACATCGGTTATGTTTCTCACATAACGAACTTTATATCCAAGATAACGCAAGTATCTGAAAATCAAGTCAAAAGTTACAGCCGGACGTGCATGTCCGAGGTGAGCGGGACCGTAAACCGTAGGTCCGCAGACGTACATTCCCACATACGGCGGATTTATCGGTTCAAACTTCTGTGTCGTCCTGCTTAACGAATTGTAAATTAACAAGTTACTCATTTGTCTATTATTTTAACAATTTTTCCGTGTTCGTAAATGGCGGTCTTTATCAGTTCGCCTTTTGAGTTGTAATAATAACGTTTTCCTTCATCAAGAACGCCGTCAATAAAATTACCTTCCTTTTCTATGCGTTTTGTGTCGGGGTCATACATTTTGTGGTAACCCGTCCCGCGGAAAACTGCATACGAGGGAGATTCTTTATCTTCTTTCGGCTGTTCAGGTTTTGTAACTGACGGTTTGTCAGCGGGTTTGTCAACAGCGGCAATATTATGACCGTCCTGACGGTTTTTGAAAGTCCGCGAGGCGGCAACATCGTAAACGCCGTTGTTGTAAACGATTTCGGCTTTAAGGCTTCCCGTCTCGTAATATTCTTTCGTGATTCCGCTCAGCCGTCCCGCCATCCACTGACTTTCAGCCCTGAGCCTTCCGCTGTCGTAATATTCCGTAACGAGTCCCTTCGCCATGCCGTTTTCCCAATAGCCTGCCATTGTAACGTGTCCTGACTCAGAATAGTATTTCTGCATGCCGGAGCGGAGCGTGTTTTCGTCGTAGTTTAGTTCGCGGGCTATTCTGCCGCTGCGGTAAAACATCTTGTACTCCCCTACCCAACCGAAACTGTTCCAAGTGCCTTGTTCAGAAGGGTTTCCGTTTTCGTAATAGAGTTTGGCGAGTCCGGAGGGAACGTTGTTCAGATACGTGATTTCGCTTTTCTTGTTGCCGTTTCTGTAATATTCTGTCCAGCAGCCCTGCTTTTGACCGTCAACGTATTCGCCTTCCGAAAATTTCACCAAATGGAGCGTATCGTAGTAATAAATCCACAGCCCGGTTTTCTTCATATCCTTATTGACACGGTTAAACGTATCTTCCTGAGCCTCCAACATGTTGACAATCAGAAAGATAAAAACATTCAATAATATGACGCGCCTAAACTCCATCTTTTTTTATTATACGAAAAAACACCGTTATTTGTTGCAAAATTGGTTAACTAAATTTTGCGCGTTGGGATAGTTTTTCTCAACAGCGGCATGAAAATCCTCGCACGCCCCTTCCCTGTCGTCGGTGTTAATCGCGTAAATGCCTCTCAGATAATAGTAATAACCGTTTTTCGGATTTATCTGAATGCACTTTGAAATATCTTCTTTTGCTAAATTTATGTAATCTTTGCGTTTCTTCTGGTCGTTTTCACCTAACGTGCGGTAAGTGATTGCGCGGTTGAAATACGCTCCCTCGTTCAAAGAATCCAACTCTACGGATTTAGCGAAATCTTGCAATGCTAAATCATACTGTTTGAGACCGTTATAAGCAAGTCCCCTATTTGAATAAGCCGAAGCGTTTTGTGGAAATTTTTCCAAATACGTGTTGAAATCTTCAATTGAGCGGTTGAAATCTCCGTATTTTCCGTAAGCCACTCCCCTATTTACGTAAACGTCATAGAGATTCGGATTTAATTCCAACGCACGGTTGAAGTCGCTTAGTGCTAACGCAAAGTAAAACGTACATGAATCTTTGTTAATGTTAGTGAACCTTTCGGAAAACAAATCGTAAATCGCTGCCCTACTCTGGAACGCCGGCGCGAAGTTCAAATCGTATGTCAGAGCCTTAGAAAAGTCGTTTAAAGCAGACTTTTCGTAAAGCGTATCTGATGTTAATTCAAAAACATCGTTTTCAGCCAATCCCCTATTGTAAAATGCGTGCGTATAATCGGGTTTATTTTTAATTCCTTGCGTGAAACAATCAATTGCAAGTTTTTTATTTTTAAGATATTCGCTATCGTCTTTCTTTTTGAGAGTTGAGTCAGCCATCATGTTGATATAACTGCCGAGATTATTCCAGCCTATAACCGCTTCTGGGTACTTCTCAACGCAGTCAGACCATAGTGTACGGCTGTTTTGCCATACTTTTTCGCGGTTTATAGTCATAATGCAGAGCATAACCGCGTAAACGGCAAAAACTCCATAGAGAATTGCTTTGTTGTCTTTATACTTAGTTATCAGTAAATCAATAACATACGCTAACAAAATTGACAATCCGACACTCGGAATGTAAGAATACCTATCAGCATACATTGCGCTACCTACCGGAATAAACTGCAATAACAGAGCGATATTTGCTATAAAAAACAGCAATCCGAATGTAAAGATTTTATCTTTTTTGTACGTAAAGAAATTCAAGAGAATCACTGCGATAAACACCGGCACCGTAAGCCAATATATAACAGGAACTGTACGGTTGAGAATGTCGGGGTAGGGGTAGAGGCAGGCGAGTTTTACAGGAAGAATAAACCTCAAAATGTACTGTAAAAAGCCATTGCTACCAAACGCAATCCTCTGATACACTTCATATTGGTCGGTTTCGGCGAGTGCGGTTGAAACTGCCTGCGCTTTTACAGAAATAAGACCGAAAACCATAGAGATTATCAAAAATGGAATCTTATTCAGGTGCGTTTTCCAGTTTAAATACTCTTCCGTTAAGAAATAATCTATCAGAAAGAGAGTTACGGTCAAGGACACTGCTTGACCCTTAGATAACGCGCTGATAATGAAGATGATAAGCGAAAGTATATAAAACGTTACTTTTTGTCGTTTTTTGTAGAGAATGTAGCAATATAGCGACAAAAAGTAAAACATTGTATAAAGAACGTCTTTTCTTTCCGCAATCCACGTAACGCTTTCTACGTGCAGCGTATGAATACCGAATAGTAACGCGATTACGATAGGGTAGAGGCGTTTCGTAAATAGTTGACTGAAAATGAGATACACCAAAAACACCGACATTAAATGCAATGCGATATTAATCATAATGAAGGTGTAGGGGAGAACCTTGCCGTTAGCACCGAGATCCGCGATTTGGTAGTTCATGTTCAGCGTCAACATGGTGAGCGGGTGATAGTTACCCATAAAATATTTTTCGCCGGGATCGTCGGAGAAAAACATTCTTGAAACGGTTTCTTTGTCAAAAGTTTTTAAAAGCGGATTCTCGCCAATGTATTTATCGTCGTCCCAGTTGGTGGCTTCGTTTCCCAAAGAGAACGAGTAGACGAAAGCCGTAACGATAATTATCAGTATTATAGGCAAATAACGTTTTAGAAAGCCGCTGTTTTCCTCCGAAAGAGGGGAGGAGAAGACAGGATTTTCATTCGCGTTGCCTTTTTTTCCGAGTGTCATTCCGCGGACGTATTTTCCTTTCATGCTTTTTAAATTAGTTTTAAAATTCAAAGTTATAAATTTTTTTAAAAAAGAAAGAAAAAAATTTTTTTACGCAGAAAAAA
>JAEEXW010000129.1 GCA_016287995.1 Bacteroidales bacterium | reverse complement strand
GGAATCGGGTCAAGACCGAATCTGTGCAGACTGCCCTTACAATATAGTACAAAACCTATTATTGCCAATGCGAGAAGAATCCAAAGTGCAATTTTCCATTTTGGATAGCCTTTGTCAGCAAGCGGGTCTTTAACATTTACTCTTGGAAATTTAACGAGATGTGTAAGTGTTGAACCGAACATGATATTAACAAAGGCATGCGCATTGATTGCCCAACCGTTGGCGTTGAGTAGCGGAGAAAGGTTTCTTTTGCGCAGTTTCAAGTATGCTAAAAGCATTGACGGACCTGAAATAATCAGCAATATAGCCAAAACAGCCAAAATCATTTTGAATACTGACAGCTTCATAAATCCTGTTGCGGCTGCAACTAAAAATGTGCCTATCGTTCCTAACGCCATACCGATTGCGGCAAAAATACCGCAGTATTTAGCGATGTCAAAAGCCTCTTTTTTAGATTCTGATTCTGCTATTGTTGCCTCGGCGACTTTTGCCTCGGTTGCGGCTGCTTTCTCTGCTGCCGCCGTTGATTTTTCAGTAAGTTTTGTGCCGCCTTCGGCAATTGAAGCGGTTGCTTTGTCGGTCATTTCTTTGTCTTTTGACGCGGCAAATTTTGTAACCTGTTCTTCGATAAAACTTGCAAATTTTTTGTACGGAGCCCAAAATGCCTCGCGGATTGAAATCGGATTTTCAATTACTTTGGTAACCGTTGCGTCCCAAAGATTGCCGGCGCGGTCTACGAAAACGGCATTTTTGCCTACTTTAATATCGTCAACACTGCCGTCGGTGATTCCTGCGCAGATTTGCATCGTTTGGTTCAAAACTTTGTTTGTGCAGTCGCAATATATCAAAAACATTGCGCTCTGGTTTGCTGTTGCGTTGTGTTTTGGCATATCGCTGACCTTGATACAGAGATCACATTCCCTTTGGTCGATGAAAAGTTTACCGGCCTGAAAAACAGATAATTTTTCGTGCTTTATGGTGTAAAAATCCGAAAATGTTACAAAGTTTCTCAAAAACGTGTAAAAATTTTCTATGCAGTGTAAAAGGTTGTCAACCGAAATGATGGACTCTGTCTCCTCTTTGAAAGAAAGATCCTTTTCCAAAAGTGCTTTTAGAGCATCTTTTGAGCCGTTTGAGAGAAGTTTTTCTGCCTCTGTTAAATCTGTGCCGTCAACTTTTAAGCCCGCTTTTTTTGACATCCAATCTTCGTAAGCGGCAAATTTTGAGGCGATTGCGTTAAATTCGCTTTCGCTGATTTCGTTTTTGTCTTTAAAGTCAACATCAAAAATTAGGGTTTTTATTTTGTTGAAAGCGGCTTCCCAAGCGGGGTTGATATTTCCGTTTAAAGGCAAAACGTTTTTGTCAGAAACTCTTGCTATCGGATATTTTGCAAGTTCGGCTATTTTTTCAGAAAGGTTTTCCGAGGTGATTTTTGAAAGTTCTTCCACCGGAATTTCCATTGCAGCATACGTGTCCTTGTTGAAAGCCACCATTTTGCAGCGGACAAAATAGTCTTTGATTTTTTCTTTTACTGCCTTGTAGCTATCAAGTGCGGCGGCTGTGTTGTCGCCGTAGCAGAGAATTCCGTTTGCTACGCCTGCTTTTTTCCATGCGGTGTATTCAGAAAGTTCTTTGTAAAATTCTTCGATTTGTTCTTCTTTAACACCTTTTTCGCCGCTGAGGTCGTCTTGGGTGCCTATTTTTTCTCCAATTAACGCGATAACAGCCTTTAACGCTGCATCTTCCGTAGAAAGTGCGGTGATAACACCGTCGCCGTTGAAGGCTGTTCCGGCAAAAATTTTTGTCATATCGGCGGTGTCTTCCGAGGAAATTTCGTCTTTTTCGGACTTCAAATTTTTCAAAATTACTTGTGCCGATTTCAAGATTTTTTTGCCTTCGTCGGTATCTTGGCGAATATCAGAAAGTTTTAACGTTTTTTGCCCTTTGACTAAAAGTTCGGGGTCTTTAACAACGTTGCAAAGCCATTTTGAAATCTTTACAACTTCGTCAACGCGGATTTTGCCGTCCTTGTCAATGTCAAGGGTGTTAAGTGTTTTCTGGTCAAATTCCAGACCGGTGGCGGGACATGAAAGCACCGTCCACATTTTCGGGTCAAGTTCGGGAAGATGTTTTATGTCTTCGCCGTTTTCTATGCTGACACGTGTAACTCCTCCTATTTTGGAGAATTTCCAAGAGTACTTAGTTGTATTTTCCATATTTTTTCAAAAAATTATTGCTCAAAATTACGAAAAAATTATATTAAACGCAAAAAAAAAGTTACATTTGCAGAAAATTATCAGCCTAAAAACGGCTCTAATATAAGGAATGATTATGAAATTCAAGTATTTAGCCATATATTTTCTCATAGTTTTGCAGTGGCTTTTGCCGCCGGAAAAACTCTTTGCCCAAACACAGAAACTTAATGTCGGCGATGAGTTTTTTTTGGAAAAACTGTTGGAGCAAGTCTATGAGGCTGAATACGATACCACAAGACTCAGACTCTATACCGAGGTTTACCGTCATCATTACAACTTGGATACAATCATAAAATATGCGAGACTTGCCGCAGATTTGTCTGAAAAACTGGACGACAGGAGGTCTCATGCTGATGCGTATATGTTTATCGGGGCGGTTTACAACTCTCAGAGCAAAAATGATTCGGCAGAGATTTGTTTCAGACTTGCACTCCCTTACTGGCAGGAGGTCAGGGACACTACAAAAATGGCTGTCTCTTACAACTGTCTTGCCGTAATAGACGAAAACAGAAATTATTACGAAAGCGCACTAAAAAATTACAACCTTGCCTTGGAACTTTTTCTCGGAAACGGCGACACGGCGCGTGCGGCGCGTATATACCGCGGAATGGCAAACACTTACACGGGTTTCAACGTTCAGCAGGCGGCGCGTGAATATGCCGAAAAAGCACTCGAAATAGATACCCGTTACGAGGACGAAACGGCAGCGGCTTTTGACTTTGTATATTTGGGAAATGCTTGGGTTTCAGATTATTACAACACGGGGAATGTTGCGTTTATAGATTCTGCCAAAATGTATTACAGCAAGGGTCTTGCAACGGCAGAAAAGTCAAACTTTCTTGATGTTGTCAGCGAGTCGTCCTTGGAACTGCAAAAACTTTTTCTTGAAACCGCCAACATTTCTTCCGGCGCAAAATTTTCAGCGGCAATAGACAGCAGCCGTGTTTACAAGGCGTTGAGCAAAAACTGCATCGCCAAAATGTCAAACAAGGTAAAGGAATATGTCTACGACCTTAACGAATGCAGGGAGTTTGTCCTGACCGGCAACCTTGTCGGGGCAAAAAACATCATTGACAAGTATTCCGCGCTGTTTTTGTCGGATTTGTCGCAATATGAAAACCTCTATTACGAGAATTTAGGCTCTGTTAAGAAACTGTATTATCAAAAACTCGCTGATTATAAGACACTTTTTCTCTGGAACGAAAAATATCTGCGCTACCGCAAATTAAGGTTCAACATTACTTTTGCAACCGGCGGCGAGTTCAACAAGCGCAAAGAGAGTTTTTATAAGCGGGACAGGGAAATTGAGGCAGAGACCGTTAAAATGAAACACGAGTTTATTCATCAGCGCGGTCAGTGGCGTATTAAGGTTTGGTTTTTGTCTGTGGTTTTGACGGGTTTGGTTTTGATTATGTGGATTTTGCGTAAGAATTACGTAGCAAAGGTCAGGATAGGGGAGTTTCTTGAAAAACAAAACGAGAAAATCTTGAAAGTTAACGCCGAACTTACAAAAATTCAGGATACTATTGTTTCGCAAACGACTGAAATTCAGGCTCAAAGTCAAAAAATCAAGGAGCAAAACGCGGAAATTTCGGCAACTAACCTTGCTATTATTCATAGTATAGAATATGCGGGGCAAATTCAGACGGCTTCTATGCCTCAGCAATCGGATATTGACCTTTGGTTTAGGGATAACTTTTTGATTTATAATCCGTTGGAAATAGTTTCCGGCGATTTTTACTGGATGGGCGAAACCAAGAAGTTCAGGATTTTAGGCGTTTTTGACTGCACGGGACACGGTATTCCGGGCGGACTGCTCAGTATGCTCGGCATTTCAACGCTTAACGATACGCAGCAAAAACTTACAGGGGAAAACATTGCGGCGGCGGTTTTGAACTCGCTGCGCAAAAAAATTCTTACTGCTACAAGCGAGGATATTTACGACGGTACTGACGGCGCGGTTGTTGCTGTCTCAAAAGAGGGAAACACGCTCCATATTGCGGGCGCGATGAGGCCTGTCTGGATTATAAGGGACGGCAAACTTTTGGAGTTTTTCCCCGACAGAATGTCAATCGGAAGAGACAAGCGTCAGGACGAGGATTTTACGGGTTATGATTTCAAGTATCAAAAAGGCGACAAAGTTTATATGTTTACCGACGGCGTTACGGACGTTTTCGGTTATGCTGACGACGGAAAAGGCGGTGAAAAACTTCTGAAATTTTCGCAAAAGCGTCTTAAAGCACTGCTTACCCAAATTTCGGATTTGAGTTTTCAGGAGCAGAAGTCGGTTATCGTCAAGACTTTGGAAGACTGGCAGAAAGGCTTGAAACAGGACACGAGAGTTGACGACCAGTTAATGATAGGGTTTGGATTGTGAGGAAGTTTTTTTTCATAACGGCGGTTTTTTTGTTATTGTCAAATCTTTGTTTTTCAGAAACGGGAGAATTTGACGATACGAGACTTGACAGCCTTATCGCAAGGGAAAACGCGGAAACCTCCGGCAAGGAAAAACTTCGGATTATCAGGGAGATATGTCTCAACCATTACAACATAGACACCATTTACAAATATGCTCAAATTGCTTCTGTCATCGCGAAAAGTCTCGGCAACGAGAAAGAAATTGCTTTTGCATATTCGCTATTTTCTTGGTGTGATTATCATAAAGGCGATTACTCAAAATCGTTGGGTTGGTCGTATATGGTTTTGGGACGGTGCGAAAAATTCAACGAACCGTACTTTAAAGCGCGGTGTTACAAGCAGTTGGCGTATACATATTACGGACTGTCGGATTTTTATAATGCTGACCGTTTTTGTAGGGAATCGTTAAGGGTTTTTGATAGTCTTCAAGTTGACATGGAGGTTGCCTCGGCTTATAGGACACTTGGCACTTTTTGTATGGAATACGGATTTTTTGATATGGGTGCTGTTTATATCAGAAAAGCGTATCAGATTGATTTTCAGAAGTATGAAGAAGGTGCGGCAGAAGATGTGATGTATTTTGGGTATTATGATTATCTATATCATTTTACCGATCCTGATAAATACAGAAGTTATCTTTTTTCGGCTGTACACTGGTATCAGAGGGCTTTGGCAAGGCTCAACGGACGTCCTTGCGTTATGTTAAGAAGCCGCATTATAGAGCGGATTGCTCTGGCTTACAGCGAGGCGTCGCAGTTAAAAATCTTAAAACCGGAACTTAGGGAAGAATATCTTGACAGTTGCCGCAAATATTCCGAAATTTGCAGATTTTACGCAGAAAAAACTGCCTCCGAGGAGAAAAAGTTTTTGGCGGGTTATACCTCTGCAATTTATTTCCTGTTAAAAAAAGATATTCCGCATGCTGAAAAAGAAATCGAATATTTGGTTTCTTTTATGGAAAACAATCCCGTAAGGCAGTTGCGTTTCGGCTTGTATTATTATAAGGTGATGATAATGTATTCTCGTTTGATAAATGACTACAAAGCGGAAATGGAATATATTGATTTATTGATAATTTCCAATTTGAAGCGTTATAATTTTGATTTAGCCTCCAAAGTAGGGCGTATTCAGGCTAAGGAGGATTTTGACAAGAGCGAGTACGCTAAGAAACTTGATTTTGAGAGAAATAAGGCATTGTTTGACCAAAAGTTGCGTGAAAAGGAAATTATCAACAAGTATTTGCTTTTGATTGTTTTGGTTTTTGCGGCGGTGGTCGTGTATATCTGGGTGGTTTTTTACGAGCAGACCAAAATCAACGAACTCCTAAAACAGCAGAGCGAAAACATCAATTCCCAAAACGAAATGCTGAGCCGTCAAAAGGCGGAGTTCTTGTCGCTGAGAAAAGAGTTCCTTTCCGAGGAACTGCAACTTCAAGCCAAGAAACGAAAGTTCATAAAACTTAACCAAAGCCTGCATTATTCGCTTTTCAGGGCGCAGGAAATTCAGACCGCGCTTATTCCGTCAAGAGAGATTTTGGAGGACTGTTTCGGGGAGTGCCTGGTTTATTTTAAGCCCCTTCAAGTGGTTTCGGGCGACTTTTACTGGGCTTTGAAAACTCCTGAAATCCGCGTGCTTGTTACGGCAGACTGTACGGGACACGGCATTTCGGGCGGCTTTTTGAGTATGCTCGGCATTTCGTCCTTGAACGACATCGTAACGCACAGGGATTTGTCAAACAAGGACACTCTTGCCTCTGACATTTTGGAGGACATGCGCCAAAAAATCATTACTTCACTTCATCAGAAAGAGGACTCTTCGGTTCAAAACGATACGATAGACATGGCAATTTGTGTTTTGGACAGGCGTGAGGGCGTGCTTCAATACGCGGGCGCAAACCGTCCGCTGTGGATTTCGGGAAAGGACGGAATCCGCTGCATAGAGCCTGACGGTTTTTCTACGGGCATGGATTTGAACTTTTGCGGCAAGTTTACCAACAACATCGTAAAATACGAAAAAGGCGAGACGCTTTACACGTTTTCGGACGGAATCACCGACCAGTTCGGCGGCAAAACCGGCAAAATGAAATTCGGCGAAAAACGTCTGAAAAAACTTTTAGAGATGATTTCTGCCGATGATTTTCAAACCCAATATCAGGAAATTGAAGAAACAATGTTTTATTGGACAACTACCGACATTTCCGGCGATTCCACTTCGGAGGTTTACATGCGTCAGGTTGACGACCAACTGCTTATCGGCATAAAAGTTTAATTTGCAAATGTTTTCAAGATTTCGTCGAGTTCGTTGGCGCGGAAATTTTTGGCGATAATCCTGCCGTTTCCGTCAAGAAGAAAGTTTGCCGGAATGGAACTCACGTTGTAGCGTTTTGCAATGTCGGAGTCAACGCCCTGCGAATCAATTACGTTGACAAATTCGTAAATGTTGTCTTCATGGACGGCGCGTCTCCAATTAGCGGGGTCTTCGTCCAAAGAAACGCTGAGCACAAGAAACTCGTCGCCGTTCATAAATTTTTTGTCCTTAAACTGCGAATACGTGTTTTTGATGATATGGTTTTCCACGCGGCACGGTTTGCACCACGAAGCCCAAAACTGCACTAAAATATATCTGCCTTTCAGATACGAAAGCGAGGTTTCATTTGCATTAATATCTTTCAATACAATGTTGGGTGAGTTTTCCCCGACCTTCAAATGTCCGTAATGCTGTTGAGAGGCGGTGTTTTGAGCCTTTGCGTTAAGACATACTGCGAGTAAGAATATTATGGAAAAAACAATTTTTGACATTGCCGATTTTCGTTAAAGTTATAAAAATAC
>JAEEXW010000128.1 GCA_016287995.1 Bacteroidales bacterium | reverse complement strand
GGTAAACTAACTGAAAACGGTAAAATTTACTTATACAACGGTATACTCTCGGAGTTTGAAATCGCAGAAGGATCCAAGGGTATAGATATGGAAATTGCTTTGGCAAAAACTCAGAAAAGCCAAATCGTTATCAAAGAACTTTATAACGGCGGTTGCACAAAAGAGGATAGCAAAACCTTCCAAAACGACAAATACGTTATTGTCTACAACAATAGTGAGGAAAAAGCCGAATTAAAAAATTTCGGTTTGGCAACAGCAGCACCGGCAAATTCGTTTTCTAACAACAAAAATCTTGACGGCGACAAATTAGTTTACGCAGACCAAGGTTTTATACCCGCTATTTACGGTATTTGGTACATTCCAGAAATTGCTTTTGAGCCTTACGAGCAAAAAGTTATCGTAATCAACGACGCAATAGACAACACGTCAACCGTACCGAACTCTGTCAACCTCGCTAACTCTAATTACTATGCCTGCTACGACAAAGAAGATTATGAACTCACAGAGGCTCCGAGCGCAGAAATTCCTGAAACACAATATTTTAAGGCGGTTAAATGCGGAGCATTAGGTACGAAGGCATGGCCGATGAGTGTTTCTTCGCCGGCATTTTTCTGTTTTACTATGAGCGAAGACCCGGAAGTATACGGCAACAATGAAAGCAATCTTTATTATGAAAGCGGTAATATAGTTCGTCATGCTCCCGACGAATGTATAAAAATTCCGACAGAAAACATTATTGACGGTATTGAAGTATTTTCGTCAGATGCAAAATACGCTGAAAAAAATCACAAACGTCTTACCGAAACTGTTGACAAAGGCTATGTTATGTTAACTAATTATCAAGGACATACGCTTTACCGCAAAGTAGACAAAGAGGCTACCGAAGCCTTGAAGGAAAACGCTGAAAAATTGGTATATGCCGCTGACGGGAAAATTGACGCGGAAGCCTCAATCAAAAACGGCGCACATATTATTTTTGCCGACACCAACGACAGTTCGGCAGACTTTTACGAACGCGAAACATCTTCGTTAAAAAACTAAAATGTTGACAAAAAAAATTATAACTCTATTTTCAATCTGCACCTTAACGGCATTTAGCACCGTTAAGGCGCAGTTTGATTCTTTGTATTACAGCGTTAACGGCGAAAATTTTTTGCAGAGCAAAAACGCCGCACTGCTGAGCGGAATAAATATTTCAAGCATTTCAAACGCAGAGTTAAAAGCGGAAGGTTTTCAAGGCGACTTTAAGAATTTTTCGGACGCAGACAAAACGTTTTCCGCCAAAATCAAAGCGGAATCTTTTTACCGTTTCAACGAAAAAGTAAGCAGTTACGGCAAAATAGAATACGAAAGTTTTGCCGGCAAAAATATGACAGGTGCGGCTTTTTCAGACCCTGAAAACAGCCCGTTCAACATCATAGAACAAGCCGACACAAATGCCGGAAATAAAAGGCGCGAAACCTATTCCATTATAGGCGGTCTCAGCGTTAAAACTTGGAAAAAACTCTCTCTCGGTGCAAAATTCAACTACTCTACCGCCAACAACGCCAAACGCAAAGATCTACGCTGTAAAAACAGTTTAATGGATTTAACAGCCTCATTTGGAATAAGTTATGATTTTGGAGGTATCAAACTCGGAGGCGCATACATTTACCGCCGCAGAAACGAGGACATAAGATTTTCCGTTAAAGGCACTTCTGATAAAATCTACAACAGCATAATAAGTTACGGCTGTTTCTTTGGTTTAAGGGAAGAGTTCGGCGAGGACGGCTTTACTAACAAATCAAAGGATTTGCCGCTTTTTGATAGTTACCACGGCGGAGAGTTACACGTTTTAATTAACATAACAGACAATTTACAGTGGTTCAACGAGTTAGAAGTATTTTCCCGGTCAGGACGTTACGGTGAAAAAAGTCAATACACTGTGGAATTAACACAACACGAGTCTAATATCACCGCATTAAAAGGAAGTCTTTTTTTCAAGCGTAACCGCCTTTCGCAGAGCCTAAACTATGCGCTAACGGAAGAAAAACTATACAATTACAGCAACATTTACAATTTTGAAACTTTTGAAGGCGGACTTACAAACTACATCTATTACGACAAAATAAAAACCGCAGGCAAAAATCCGCAAAACATTTCCGCAAATTATTCAGCACTTTATTTTTTCGAGGATAACGTACTGAGTTTCAAGACCGGAGTTAATTTTTCGCGCAGAAATTCCTACGCGGTAAAATATCCGTTTTGGAGAAAACAAGACATAAAAACGCAAGAATTTTTTGTAGAAATCAGACACGAAAATAGTTTCTTAAACGGCAGACTGTCAAAACTCTTATGCTTTGACATAAAAAAAGGCAGCGGCAAACCTTATGAGGACGGCTATTCGGAAAAACCCGCCGAAGGTTTCATAAAACCAGCCGCTCAAAACGATTTTCTAATGCAAGAATACGAATATCTCTGTAAACCGCATTTTACAATTTCACCAGAATTAAAATATACTAAAAAAATCTTTTCCGACAAACTTTTCGGCTATATTGCGGCACGCTACGCATTTACAACAGCCAAAAATACTAATTTTTTGGATAGCAAAAGGCATTTCGCAGAAATAAGAACGGGTGTGATTTTCTAAAAAGCGACATATATATACAAAAAAAACGGTTTATAAAACCGTTTTGAGAAACTTTAATTAACTAAAACCTAATAAATAAACATCAATAATGAATAAAAAAAAGAGCGGGAGACGAGGCTCGAACTCGCGACCTCAACCTTGGCAAGGTTGCGCTCTACCAACTGAGCTACTCCCGCATTGCCTGTCTGATTTTGACGGTGCAAAAGTAGATACTTTTAACGACACTACAAAATTTTTTTGCAACTTTTTTTTATTTTTTTTACAATCAAATATAAATCAGTGATTTGAAAGGTCTACATAATTAAAACCTTTTGTTTTTAAGGTCTTAAAACTGCCGTTTTTATCGCTGTAAATGAAAAAACCTTCCGCCTCCGGCAACGAATCTACCAAAGAAAAACCTTTTTCCAAGCCCAAAACCATCACAGCAGTAGCCAAACCGTCGCCAAAAAGCGCGTCAGGGGTTACAACTGAAACCGAAAGCAAAGAATCATCTTTCGGATAACCCGTTTTAGGATTGAGTTCGTGAGAATATTTCTTGCCGTCAATTACGAAGAAATTTCTGTAATCACCTGAGGTACAGAGAGATTTGTTTTCAAGCGGAACGGCGGCAGAAATTTCCCTGTCGCTTTCCGTAGAGCCGTCAATAGGAGTGTCAATGCCGACTTTCCAAGCCTCCGATTCGGAATTTTTACCAAAAGCCCTTACCTCCCCTCCTACTTCTACCAAAAAGTTTTCGTAACCTCTGTTTTTCAGCCACATACAAAGCAAATCCACACTATACCCTTGGGCGTTAGCATTGAAATTAAGCGTAATACGGCTGTCAGTTTTTATAAGTTTACCGTTTTCAACTCTCACCTTGTCCATGCCGACAAATTCCAAAATAGAATCCAACTCGCTTTGAAGAGGCTTTTTCAAGTCTTTGTGCTTATTGAACCCCCAAGCGTTGACCAAAGGACGACATGTCGGGTCAAAAAGTCCACCTGAAATTTTATACAAATATTGCGACGATGAAAAAACAGCCTCAAAATTTTCATCCACCTCGTCAGTGGAATTTTCGTTGAGTTTTGTAAGCCGCGACTCTTTATTATAAGACGACATAGAAAAATCAAATGACTTCAAAATGCTGTCAAACTTTGGCGTAAGATTCTCGTTATCAAAACTTTGATACGTTATATGCCATGTTGTACCCTGTGCAAAACCCGAAGTCTTAACATACGAAGGATTTTTGCCGCATGAAACGCATAGCAACGCGGCAACACAAATTATAGAAAAACGTTTTTTCATTATTTTCCCTCCGGCAAAACATCATCTATTTTTTGCAAATCCTTTTTAGAAAAGATGTACTCAGGACTAAGAACATAGATAAAACCCTGAGGTGAATTGATAACGCCACGGATATACGGAGCGGGAGCCATAGCACGGTCAATTTCATCAGCAACTTTTATTGTGCTTACATTCATCTCGCTGACAGATAAGACTTTATCAACCAAAATACCAAACTTTTTGTGTCCCGAAACGGTATTGATTTCAAAAACGGCAACGTATTTTCCCGGAATGTCTTCCGTCTGCTCAGTCTTAATATCAAGCCTTTCGACGGTGTTAACAATAGGAATTACCTCTTCCCTGAATTTTTTGATACCCACAACATAATCAGGCGCACCCGGCAACGGGCTTATGTCCTTGTTTTCAGTTACCTCCAAGACATTGGTTACCGAAACGGCAAAATTTCTGCCGCCCGCCCTGAACAATATAAAAGATTCTTTAATGTCCATACTAAAAAATTTTTTGCTAAATTATCGTTTTTTTTTCAAATAACAAAAGAAAGTTTTAACTTTGCGCTCAGACATACGAAAAAAAATATGGCAACAATCAACATTTACCAACGCTATTTTGAAGCCGATATGCTTTTTAATGGCCTTAAACGCAAGGGTGCGTCGGTTTTGTTAGAATCTGACAGCGAAAACGGCATAATCAAATACACGGCAGCGGTCAGTTTTTTCCCGCATGCCGACAACGAGGATTTTGCCGTAAGTTACGATGCGTATTTCTCAAAAATGCTGTTTGAAGCAAAAGGCAGACGGTCTAAAAAAAGGGAACAGATGTTAAAAGAGCAACTTTTTCAAACAGTAGAAAACCTTGCGACAGAAAACGGCGGTAAAGTTTTCTTTGACAGACCTTTGTCGGAGGAAAAAACGGCTTAAATATTGCAAAAAAACTATAAACCTTAAAACTTAATATAAAATGGCAGAAGAAAACAAAGAGGGACAACAGACCCAAAAGGACGACGTTACGATAAACGATCTCCTCAAAAAAATCCTTTATCAAGGTGTCGGCATGGCAGCAAACGCAAAAGAAAGGGTTGAAAACGCGGTAAAAGAACTTATCGGCGAAAAGAAAATCTCAAACGAAGAAGGCAAAAAAATCGTTGACGATTTCTCTTCAAACATTGACACCAAGGCAAAAGACCTTGAATCAAAAATCCGCACCGTTATCAACGAGGCTCTTCTTAAAGTAAGACCGGCAACAAAATCGGAAGTGGAAGAACTCAAAAAACGAATCGAAGATTTGGAAAAAAGAGTTGCAAGTTTGGACTAACAATTAAAAAGAAATTATGATTAATTCACTTTCCAAGGTATCCAACATTATCATCGACGAGACTGTCGGGACGGTAAAAAAAACTCTCGACACCCTCGTCAATGATAAAAAAATATCCGGCAGCCAGGGTTCGTCGATTTTTGAAAACATCAAAAACGGCCTGTTCGACAAGTCGTCGGAACTTGAAAATTCCATCACGGAACTCATAAAAAAAATCTACGCCAAAATGGACATTGCAACTCCGGAAGAACTCGAAACCCTAAAACGCAGAGTAACACTTTTGGAAAAACTAACGAAATAAACAAGCAAAAAGAAATGCCGCTGAAATTTCCGAAAAACCCGAAAATTTTTGACAAGTTCAACAATGCTTTGACGGTGCTGTTTAAGTACGGAATCACGCCTTTTACAGAAAACGGCAGATTAAAACGCCTTGCCGAAAAAGCGGGCGTAAAAACCGTTCAAGACAGTCAGGGAATGAGCAAATGGGAAAAAATACGCCTTGCCACTCAGGAACTCGGACCTACGGCAGTGTATTTTGCCAAGTTTTTGTGTGCCCGCCCTGACATTTTGCCGCTTGAACTTATGTCTGATTGTTCACTTTTGGAATTTGACAAAACACCGATTACAAAAAACACGGCAATTGATATTTTTGAAAATCACACACGGCGTAAGGCTGACAAAACTTTCTCGTATTTTGATAGTTACTGTTATTTTCAAAACGGTTACGCAGCGGTATTCCGTGCAAAACTTTTAACAGGAGAAGATGTCGCAGTAAAAATAATCCTGCCAGAGGCTCTCGACAACGCTATTTCGGACATAAAACTTATAAAACGCTTAGCGGGACTTGCCGGCAGTTTTCTGGAAAGGCACGGCATAAAAAACGCAGAAGAAATTATCAGTGCCTTTGAAGAAACCGTTATGCCAAAACTCAATTTAAACAACGAGGCAGAAATGATAAAGCGTTTTAAGAAGGCCTACCGCGACATGAAAAATTTTGCCGTCCCGGAAGTATTTTCGAGTTATAATTCCGAAAAGACTTTGGTAACCTCTTATTACAATACTGCGGGAATAACAAAGGCAAAAGAGTTTACCTCTTGGGGACTTGACCACAGAAAGGTTTCGGACACATTTTTGAATACTTTTATTACAGGAATGTTGACAACCGGGCTTTTTTTAGGCTCGCTTTCTGACGATATTGTAAGGATAATGCCGGAGGGAAAAGTTGCGTTTTCGGATTTCGGAGCGGCAAACCTTTTGAGCAGCGTTCAAAGAAACTTAATCAGCGATGTTGTCGCCGCCTTAACGACTCAAAATTCGGGAGTCTTGGCAAATAGTTTGAGAAAAATTGCTTTTAACTCCGACTTCAAAAATTATCAAGAGTTCAAAAATGACGTACAGTTATTGGCTGATAATCTGTACTTTATGGAATCCTCAGAGCATTACATGCGTGAATTTTCGTTCGGGATAATGAAAATTTGTTTCAAACATAAAATTACTCTTCCGGCTGAAATTCTGAGGGCATTTTCTGCACTTTCAGACGCAGAAAACATCGCACTTTCGATAACGCCAACGTGCCTAATTTCGGAATTTTTCAAACCATACGGCAAAAAACTACAATTCGAAAGGTTTTCACCGGAAAGATTCAAAAACACGATTAACAAAAACATTTCGCAGGCAAGCGATTTCCTCGAAAATTCGCCCCTTGAACTCTCCGTCATCTTAAAAAAAATACGGCAAGGGGAACTCTATACAAACATCAACATAACAGATTTCAATTTTTTTATACGGCAGATAGACATCGCCGCCAACAAATTGATTTTCTGTTTTATAATAGGCATTCTGATACTTTCAGCAACGATTTCTGCTGTGTTTTCAAAAGGCGGTTTTATGATTTTCGGATTGCCGGTTTTGAGTTTTATAGGTTTTGTGTTAGCATTATTTTTCGGAGTGATGCTGCTTGTCTATGTTTTGGGGACACGTTTTAAAAACAGGAAAAAAGACGAGGAAAACGATAATTAAAAAGTAAAAAATGCTTAACATATACAAGGCTTCCGCAGGCAGCGGCAAAACATACAAACTCGCGGGCGAATTTATCACAGAAGCGTTTTCTGATTTGATGGCCTTTTCAAGAATTTTGGCCGTAACTTTTACCAACAAAGCCGCCGGCGAAATGAAAGAACGCATTATCAAGGAATTAGACAATCTCTCGGAATGTCTTCCATCAGGATATCTTGCCGAAATTTCAAATAAATACAATATTTCTGAAAGCGAAGTGTCTCTCCGCGCAAAAAACAT